>DATAKV010000253.1:0-2110 GCA_036261375.1 Anaerolineales bacterium | reverse complement strand
TGCAGCTGATGCGGGACTGGTTCCCGGGTCTCGAGCAGGAATTGATCGAAGCCGGGGCGGTGCCCTACGACATCATGAACGATTCGCGCGTCCGCATCCGCCAGCGATGGTATCCACAGTTTCCATCCGACCTCATTCTTCTCAGCTGCAGCCGGTTGCTGCTCGAATCAAGCATCCGGCAAAGACTGCGCCAGAATCCATGTATCCGTTTTGTGGAAGGCGTGGAGGTGGTAGGTCTGCAAAGTGATTCTGCGCGAGGACGCGTGACGGGTGTGCGGGTCCGGAATTACCGCGGCGGCACCGCCCTACAGGAAGCGGATGCAGTCTTTCCGGCAGACCTGGTGGTCGATGCCCTCGGACGCCGCTCAAAAACGCCCGAATGGCTGAGGGAATTAGGATATGCCCCTCCCGGGGAGAGCGTAGTAGACAGCTTCCTCGGCTACGTCACCCGAAAATACAAGCGGAAGCCAGATACGCCCTTACTCCTGATCGGTGCAACACCCCCAGACCATCCCTATGGCGGGCTGATCCTCCCGGAAGAGAACGATACCATGGTGACTCTCATTGCCGGCTTCAACAAAAACTATCCACCTACCGATCCTCTGGAGTTCGATAGGTTTACACATCGCCTCGGGCCGGAATTTGAGGAAGCACTCCGCGACGCCGAGCCAATCACGCAACCGTATGGCTACCGGGGGACATCCAGCTGCTGGCGTCACTACGAGCAATTGGAACGCTGGCCCGAACGTTTGGTAGTGCTCGGCGATGCCTTTTGCGGTTTCAATCCAATTTATGGGCAGGGCATGTTGGCCGCTGCCCAGTCGGCAGCAGCGTTGGCGGAGGCGATCCGTCGCAACCATGGAGATTTGGATGGCGTAGCGCAAGCCACGCTGCAGCAGATCGGAAAGATCACAGAAGGCATCTGGCTATTGGCGACCAGCGCAGACCTGGAATGGCCGGGTACAGAAGGTGGAACGGTGAGTCAACGTCCAGCAGACCGTTTTGGACGGTGGTACATTAATCAGCTGCTCGACGCGACAGCCTCGGATAGGACAGTATGGCTCCAGTTCAACGCGGTCAGCCAGTTGACCCAACCAGCAACCACATTATTTGCCCCGGGAATTTTCATGCGGGTGATGAAACATGCGCTCTTGCAAAAAATCCAGCGAAGACGCGAGCCGCTCACTTCGGAGCCACCGGAGCGAAGTGATCTAGCGGAATCCTGAGGGCCTCATTACCGGAATCATCATAACAACTACATATCCTCTCTCCCGAATTGCGAGGCGGCATGCCGCTTCCCGCGTATCCGTGCCGGGCGCAAAACTCACTACACAACACCGTATCTGACTGTGTCCCTAAGGTTCCCAGGCTCCACTGCTGGAATAGTATCAACAGAAGAAAGATCAGAGTCAGTCCCACCGAGGCCAAGATGTGGCTCCTGTTCAAACCGGGACGGGACTCCAGTCTCTTTCCGGCGACGTAACCCAGGACGATGATCGCAGCCCAGATTGCCATCACGCTCAGAGCGAATAAGATGGATAGGACAGCTTCGGCATAGGATGGCCAGGGATTGTCGCCGAAGACATAGAGCCAGAGAATTCCAGCAACAGCGCCGAACAGAAGAATAGAGAGGATACCGGCGACAAATAGGCCGGGGAGTCCAAACAACAATACATATAGATATCTTTTTTTCATCGCACCTCTTGAAGAGATACTTTATTGTAAGGCCTCACGCCATACTTGTTATAGCTCCACCGGATGGTTCGCACAGCCTGCCTTCCAGCTATAATCATCCCTGCAATCAAAACCTTCCCGGGAAAGAACTCTGTCTATGGAACACCATCTACAGGCACAATTTACGGAAATCGATCTCCTGACGGGATGCTGGAACCTGGTCCGTTTTTCGAAAGGCATCCAGACCAACTTTGGGAATGAGACCCTCAGCTTCCTCACCCTCCTCAGCATAGACGTCCATCAGCTGCGGCGCGTCAACCGCATCCATGGCTTCGAGCGCGGGGATCAATTACTGCGCTGGCTGGGGATCGCCCTGCGGGACGAGATGGGAAACACGGTCTATCGCATCGGTGGAGAAGCGTTTGTGGTGGTCCTC
>DATAKV010000246.1:0-2580 GCA_036261375.1 Anaerolineales bacterium | reverse complement strand
GAACTGTCGAAATACAGCGAGCAAGAGATATTAAGTCTGCATGGAGTAGGTCCTAAGACATTGCCGATACTCAGGCAGGCCTTACGTGACGCTGGTTTGGCTTTTGCACCGCCCGTCAAAAAGAGCTAGGCGTGAGTCCTGTATTACTCACGGGTTGCCCATGGAATTTCAAAAATAAGCTTATGAAAGAGACTGGGCGAGGCTATGGCCTCGCCCAGTTCACTATACTAAGAGTGGCACTATTCTTCCACAGCCTTCCCTGAGGGACTCACCAGGAACCATTCTCTATCCGCTCCATGACCACTGGTGGAGCCGCCGCTGTAGAGATACAGAGGCCAGCCATTATAGGTGACCTGCTGCGTACCGTCCTCACGCGTGATCGTCCCAAGCAGGTTCTGGATCGCGCCGGCACCGGCCGTCGGCTCCCCTTCGGTGGTCAGGGGCGGCCACTCCGTTATACATTCTTCATCCGTACAGGCGCTCGAGTCCCCATTCTGGGTGTCGCGGGTAAAGATGTACAGGGCATTGCCATCCCCGTCCACGAGGATCGGACCGTAGGTGTCGTTCAGCGTGGCTCTCACTTCCGTCCCACCGGTCACCGGGATGGAGGCCTCGGTTGTCTCGGTCACGGACGGGGTGTCCGTAGCGGCGGCAGTCGGGGTAGCTGAGACTTCCTGCGTCTCTGTAGCCGCGGCCTCTTCCTCCGTAGGCGGGACTTGCGTGGCGGTCGGCTCCGTTTCCTGGACAGGCGCTTCCGTCACGGCGGCGGGACCACAGGCCGACATGAGCAGAGCGGTCAGGACCAGAGCTACAAACAAAAGTCTGGTTTTCATAGTTCTTCTCTCCTTTCATGCTGACATTGGATCACCATCCCCTTTAACGGAAAAAACCCGTCTGGGAAAACGGGCCGGATTTCCATCCGATGGAAATCTAACGGAACTCTAAATCGTTTTTAAACTTTTTGGTTCACCCTTTAATTTTTGTTTAAAAAAGTGACAGTCACCCTGCGGGTGGCTGTCACTTGTGTTTAATCTGCGGGAAGCGGTTCGGGGTCTGCCTCCGTTTCATTCGGTGACGGAGCGTTGGCGCGCCCGATGAAGTACAGTGCCGGCGTGAGCAGCAGGCTCGACGTTACCAGGGAAGCGACTGCAGATCCGGCTGCGGCGATCACGGCGACGATCGGCCCGCCCATCACCTGGCCGATGGCATCCACCTGCCCGAACATTGAATGGACGGTGGCGCGTATCCGTGAGTCCAGTTTCTGGTTGATCCAGGCTGTCTGCAGGGGGCCGCGTACTTCGCGCAGGGCATCGATCGCCAGATATAGAAGCAGACTCAATGCAAGGATAGGCGACAGCGCAAACCCGAGCAGCGCCAGCGAAATGCCGCCGGTTGCCACGAGCATTGCCCGCCCAATGGCTGAGGGACTGGTCGAGTCGACACGCTTTTCAACGAAGCGCACCACCAGGATGGTCAGGACCGTGCCGGCTACACGTAATGCGGCGAAGAAAGCCACCTGGTTGCTGCCAAAGAGCACTGGCAGCTCGAACGTGTCCAGCAGGTGCTTGACCCACAGGCGGTCGAAGCCTTCGCTGTAAATTCCGTAGAACAAACCGATGAACACAATGTTCATCAAGCGCGGCCGGCCGCGGACGGTATCCACACCCTGCCTGAAGGTGTGCCACATGTGCTGCCATGTATTGCGGTTCTCGCGCGGCGTGGGGTGGAAGCCTGTCTCCGGCATGATGAACACCAGCGTCAGACCAATCAGGATCACGCCGACGGCGCCGGCCTGCAGGGGCAGGGCGACATTGTTGCCGCCGATCAGCATGGCCAGGAACATGCCCACCAGGGCAGCGAACAAGCCCACCTGCCTGGCTCGCAGGAATAGTTTGTTAGCCTCGTCTTCGCCGATCTCATCACTGATCCAGGCCTGGCTTGCCCCGGAAGTGAAAGTGTAACCCAGCCCCCAGATGACCTGGGCCAGGAGGATAGGCAGGAACGAGGGGAAGAGGCCTTCCACCAGGAAGCCTGCCCCCATCAATATATAGCCGATGACGATGGATAGACGCCGCGAGTACACGTCGGCGACAATGCCGGTCGGCACTTCGAACAGGAACGCAGACACCTCCAGCGTGGTGCCGACCAGGATCAGCTGGACCGGGGTCAGCCCTGCGACCGTCGCTTCGTACAATGATGTCACGACGAACATCATCGAGAAGAACATCGACGCGCTGAATTCAATGAACAGATAAACGAAGCGTGCGTTTAACTTTAAAGTAGGAAACATATGTACCTTTGTAGAGTCATTGCGGATGAGGATCCGCCAGACGTGGCCGCAGCTCTACAAGGATTTTTGGATCAGAACTGCGGAGCTATCGGGCTGGGATTTCTCCTGGAAGCCGGAACTTGAGGGTTGGGAATAGGACTGTCATTTTTTTCTCCAATACAGTTAATGAAATGCGACATTTTGAAATTCCACAATTATTCTGAAAGCGACCTGCAGAGCGAGATTTATCTCGCAAGTTTCAGTTGTATGGGCGAAATTCCAGGCGACAGCGCGAAGTGTGTCGCGCTACA
>DATAKV010000239.1:0-14667 GCA_036261375.1 Anaerolineales bacterium | reverse complement strand
AGCAGCTGGCCATGCCCGCTGATCGAGAGAACGGCATCATGCGTGCGCGAATATTCGTCGAGGATCAGGCCAAAGAAATGGCGGCCCATGTCTTTATCCGGGACGAGGTCGACATACAGCGAAGCGATATCCATATCCGCCTTGATCAGCGACATTTCGGTGTTGTCGATCATGGTCTTGAACAGCAGCCAGCCCTGGTACATCTCCCGCAGCAGGGTCTGGTCTTCGATCGCCAGCAGGGATGAGCCGAACCCGAACCAGCCCGGCAGGTTGAAGCGGCTCTGCATCCAGGAGAAGACCCAGGGGATGGCCCGGATCTTATTGACCGCGCTGCTCCTGCCGCGCGCCGCCGGCCTGGAACCGATATGCAGGCGCTTGATCTCGTCGAGCGGTGTGGCGGCCTGCCAGAAATCGATGAAGCCCGGCGTTTCATAGACCAGCTCGCGGTACATCTGGAACCCCGTCCCGGACATGGCATCCATGGTCGCGCGCCATGAGACTGGGATCTCCTTAGCGGCCTGCGGCGAGGAGGCCATCAACACGGCATGGACGAGCTGTTCCAGGTGCCGGTGCGCCAGTTCCGGGTTCGAATAACGACCGGCGATCGTCTCGCCCTGTTCGGTGAGGCGGAAGCGGCCGTTGATACTGCCGGGCGGCTGGGCACGGATGGCGCGGTTGGCGGGCCCTCCGCCGCGGGCAATCGTTCCGCCCCGGCCGTGGAAAATGGTCAGCGTGACGTCGTGATCCTGCGAGACTCTGGTGATCTGCTCCTGCGCCTGGTACAGCGACCAGTTGGCGGTCACATAGCCGCCATCCTTGTTGCTGTCGGAATAACCGATCATCACCATCTGCTCATTTCTGCAGGTTCGCAGATGCTCGCGATAGACGGGCAATGTATACAGCGTCTCCAGGATCCCCGGTGCGGCCTTCAGGTCTTCGATGGTTTCAAAGAGAGGCACGATCTGCATGCCTTTGTCACAGCCCGTCCAGCGGGCGAGCAGAAGCACCGTCAACACATCGCAGGCCGACTGGCACATGGAGATCACGAACGGGCCCAACAGCTCGGCGCCATACACATCCCGGACGCGGCGCAGCAGGCGGAAGAGCGACCAGGTCTCGGCCGCGGCCGGTGTCACGCCGGGAGTGGAGGAGAGCTCCGGTACCGGCTCTGCCAGGAGCTTTTCCAGGAGCGGAAGCCTTGACTCTTCGGGCATCGATGCAAAGTCATCCGCCAGGTCGAGAGCCCGCAGGACTTCGCCCACTGCGGAATTCAAGCGGCCGGATTCCTCACGCATATCCAGGCGCATGGATTGCAGGCCAAAGATGTGCAGCTGCCTGCGCACGCGCTCGATCTCATCCCCGGCCATCGAAGAAGGCAGGTGGGCGGTGATGGTCTCGACCGGCTCGAGCAGGTCTTCGATCTTGATGCGCGCCTGGTGCTCCCCCTGTTCGAGCAGGCGGGCGGTCATATCGTCGCGGGACGCTTCGGCCAGGTCCGCAGCCAGCAGGGAGAGGATCAGCCGGTACGATTCGGCTACATAGCGCTGCTCGATATACGCGGCATGCGGCGGGAGCGGACGGCGGGCATCGATCCATTCGGTCAACTCGGGCGGCGGCGGCAGGCGATGATCGCTCATGCTCAAATGGCGGGCCAGGCCCGCTATGGATTGGCGATGGGTCTCCACGGCGAGACCGCGATGCAGGCGCAGCGTCTCCGCCGTCACCTGGTGGGTGACATTCGGGTTGCCATCCCGGTCACCGCCCATCCACGAGGCAAGGCGCAGCCAGCTTTCAGGCATCCTGACGCCCGGGTAGTGGATCGAAAGAGCATCCTCCAGGTCTTCATACAGGGCGGGCAATGCAGCCCAAAAGACCGATTCGACAAAGTACAACCCCGTGCGTACTTCATCGGTCACGGCCAGCTTCGCGGTGCGGTGGCGGTCCGTCAGCCAGAGGGCCACCACCTCAGCCCGGATCGAGTCGCGGAGCTTCTTCTGCAGGCGGGCTGAAATCGTCTGGCCGGACAGACGGTCGAGCAGGTCGGCCAGCCGCTGCAGCTTGGAGATCACGGTACGGCGCCGCGACTCGGTGGGATGCGCCGTCAGCACGATCTCGATCGACAATCCGTCGAGTAGGTGCTGCATCTCCTCCTCCGTCACCCCGCTCTTTTTCAGGGAGGCCACCGCCTGGGCCACCGATTCATCCAGAGGTTTGGGATGCCGTTCGATCTCCCGCTCGCGCAGCTGCCGGACGCGCTGGTTCTCCTCCGCCAGGTTGACCAGGTCGAAGTAGGCGGCGAAGGCAGCCGAGATGACCCGCGCCGAGTTGACGTCCAGCGCTTCGACTTCAGCCGCAAGCCTGCGGGCCGCCTCGCTGTCCCCTGCCCGGCGCTCCTTGGCCGCAGCCCGGATGCGCTCTTCGGTCTCGAATAATGCCTGCGACTCGAGCTCGGCGATCACGCTGCCGAGGATGTCGCCCAGCAGGTGGATGGCCTGTGAGATGTCCATATAGTTATTTTAACGAATAATTCCTGCGCGTGCGCCATGTTGGAGGCATGAAATGCCCCTCCACAAAAGAACAGTCGAGGAATATTGTCCTCGACTGTTCTTCAATGAATAGAGAACTTTGATTTACGGGCCAAAGATCCGGCCGTCCACTACCGGTCCAACGGGCGAATTGGCAGCCACATAGTCAATCGCCACCTGCAGCAGGTCATCGCCCGGCTGCAGAACGTTCGTTCCACCTGCAAAGGCTGTGTATCCATCGCCGCCGGTGTACATGAAATCGTTGGTCACGATCCGGACCGTATCGGCAGGCCCAATCGGAATTTCAGGGCCTCCGGCTCCTTCAGGCGTCCGCCACATCCCGGTCACGACCGGCGTGGTCCCATTGCAGCTAAAGGAGACTTTCAGCCCCGAGACCTGCGGGAAGCGGCCTGTGGCAATCGCCACATTGCAGAACGGCGAGAAACCGTTCAGGAAAGCCTGCTCGAGTTCAGCACCCGTAAGCGTCAGGATAACCGTGCGGTTCCCAAAAGGCAGCACGGCGAACATCTCGCCCCAGGTAATTTCACCGGCTGCTTCGCCAGCTGAGGGCGGTACCATGCGCAGGTCCTGTCTTAAGCCGCCCGAGTTGGTAATGGCCGCATCCACACCCGGGTATTTCAGGCGCATCGCATCGGTCACCATGTTACCCATGGCCGATTCATGCAGACGGGTCGGGTCACGCAGGATATCGAACTGCTGTGTCCCGATCACCTGATTGCGCAGGACAGCCGTCTGAGCGTTCGCATCGTCCACGATCGCCTGCACGTCGGCGCGCCGGGCAACGCCCAGATTCTTGGCAAGGCGGGTTGCGCCTCCCGCCCATTCGACATCACCGTTCTGGACGACCATTTGCACCACCGAGTAAGTGGCGCCGGCATTGATCCCTTCGACGACCAGGATCCGCCCGGCCATGACGTTCGAGACTCGATGCGTGTGTCCGGCAATGATCACATCCACGGTTGTGTTCTGGATGGCGCTCGCGATCGTCATAATCGGCCCATCCCACGGGATGGCGGCCAGGCCATCGACCGCGTTGCGTCCATTGGCCGTCCCTTCATGGATCAGCACGATCTGGATCTTGATACCCTGTGCATTCAGTCTTTGGGACTCTTTCCGGATGGTTTCGGCTTCATCCAGGAAGGTCAGGCCGGCCGTCGCCCCGGCGCTCACCAGCTCAGGTGTTTCCTGGAGCTCGATGCCGATCACGCCGATCCTTAAACCACCGTCTTCGAAGATATGTGTGCCCTTCACCCAGCTCGGGTTCAGCCCGGTCGCGGTTTCGACGATATTTGCACCCAGGAAGGGGAAGTTGGCGCGCGCCTGGTGCTGGAGCAGCCGGGGGACGCCGTAATCAAATTCGTGGTTACCGTAGGAAGTCGCGTCCAACCCCCAGGCATTTTCCACATCGATCGCCGGCATATCCTGCAGCAGGCCGGAGTTGGCGGGTGAGGCGCCTACATTGTCACCCGCGGCGAACAGGAAGGAGCCTTCCGGCAGGGCTGCTGCCTCCTCATCGAACAAGGTGGCGAGCTGGGCCGCGCCGCCAACAGAAACACCGCGCCCATCCATGGTAAAGGTTGTGGGCTCAAGCTGGCCGTGGAAATCGTTCAGGCCGATCACCGGGACCAGGGTCCGGGCTTCTCCACCTTTCAGCAGATCGAGACGGACAACGCCCTGGGAATGCTGAGGAACGGGGACGCGCAGAAGATAGGCAATGGTAGGCGCCAGGTCGATGGTCCGCAGATCCTGGGCCAGCCGGTTTGGCTGTACCGAGCCGCCGCCCGCGATGAAGGTGGCGCGCATATTGATGTTGGCATCCAGGTCATACAGGTCGGGAACGTAGCCGTGCTGTCCAAAGAAAGCTGACAGAGCTACGAGAGTTCCGGGTGTCGCCGCATCGAACTGGTAAGGCGGATATGAGAAGACCACCAGGTCGCCCGTACGGGTCGGATGCGCCATGTCGGCTGTATCGCCCGCATCCAGGTGGTTGTTCGGTATATAGCGCGCTTCTGCCTTGTTGAAAATGCGGTCGATCACTTTCCAGCCTTCAGGCTGGCCATCTCCGGTCCAGTCGTTCGGGTCGGTCAGGGATGCATAAGCGTTCTCGATGGCTTCCAGCGTGGCGGCTTCATCTGCCGCGGCCACCTGCTGGAAGCTTCCCGCGGGGTCGCGCCCGGCCAGGTTCAGATAGATCTGCACCGTCCCGCCTGCCCAGCAGGCCTTGGCTTTTCCAATGGTCTCGCCTGTCGCCGGCCGGCAGTTCGAAGTCTGCGGATGAGACAGCAGGCCCAGGTCGACGAGCACCCGGCTGGCATCGATCGCCAGGAACTGCGGTGCGAAGCCGTGGTCTGAGGAAACGAACGTATTCACGTTGGCAGGCATCAGGGATTGTGCAAGGGCAAGTGTCGCATCGGCTCCGCTGTAAGCCCGCTGAATGAAGCCCGTGCGCTCGGCAACCCGTCCATCGGGTGTGCCATTGACCTGCACATCGTCGTAGGCCGGGTTCGGGTCCCCACCCGGAAGAGTAGGTGTGATCAGGCCAAAGAACTGGTGCTGGAACTCGTCCGTGACCGGGTAGCCCATCATCAACAGGTCCGGCTGATATTTGGTGAGAATGTACTCGATCAGCGGGTGATGCCCGGTCTCCCAGTACAGGCCCTGCTCGACATAGGTCTCTTCGCTTACGATACCGGCTTCCAGAACCGCAAAATCGGCCGCCGTAGAGGTGGGGAAGTTCTGCGCAATGTACTCCGCAAAGTCACCGCTGAAGCCGGGCTCGGACCAGCCAACCCAGCTGGCGTTCGCGCGTGTGACCGAGGTATGGAACAGGCGGACCTGTGAGAGGTCTCCGGCCAGCCTTTCCACCTTGACCAGCATACCAGCGGTCAAGCCATTGAGCGCCCCGCCCGAGATCGTGACCTTAATATCGCCCCATTCGCCCTCGCCAAGGGTTGCCACTGCCGCGGCGCCATCCCTGGAAAAAGAGAACAACACCCAGTCATAGTTGACGGTGCCGTCATCGGTCGAGTCGAAGATGTAGGCGTTCAGGCCATATTTATCGGTGCCAAAGTCCAGCACGCGCAGTCTCATCTCTTTGGGCGGGCTGTAGGAAGCCGGCACATTCGTCCAGCCGACTGCATCTGTGGGCTCGGCGGCCGGAAAAGCAGGCTGTCCGGCGAACCCGGCGGGATGATCGAACTGCAAACCGAATGCGGCTGTAAAGGAGGCGCTATCGTCGGGGCTGATGTAGTTGGTTGCAACCCCGCGGCCTGAGAGAAAGGAGCGGAAATCCACGGTCGGACCGTTGATCACACCTACACGTCCACCGGCCCATTCGATCTGGGCAACCCTCTTACCGCCTCGTTCGGCCGACTGGGCCAGGGTTTCTGCCTGGAGCACCCCGCTATCGAAAGCCGATGTGCGGTTGGCAAAGGGTGCACCATTAATATGAAAGGTATTATTGGTAGATCCGTGCACGCCCGGCCAGGCACCGGTAGCCAGGCTGTACCAGCCTGCTCCCGTATTGGGAGGCGCCTCAGTCAAAAGTCCATTATCGGCTGCTTTAGCGCCGGAGCGCAGCAGACTTGCCATCGCGGGCATCAGGCCCTGGTTTGCAAAATCTTCAACCATGTCCTGTCGCAAGCCATCCGAGGCGAAAAATATAACTTTATCTTTTCCGGGTGCAGCATCGGGAGCAGCCGATGCAGGTACCGGAACAAGAAGTAGCGAAAGTATCAGCAAAATCGATACTAGATGAAAAAGAGCCGCAGGATGTGCGACCCGTTTGCGCTTTAAAGGCAAGGCACTATGCATTTTGAGTCTCCTCTGGCAGGAATTACGTGACCGGCTACAGCACGGGCAAATGCGCAGTCGCTCCTCCTCTGATGATTTGCCATAATTTGCCCAGCACCTCCACTTTCTCATAGACGATTACAAGTCGAGCCGGCCCGGGGGCGGCAATGATTGGTGGGATGATTTATCTAAATACGATTGTAATCATCCGATTCACGAAAGTCAACTGATTATGGGATACAGTTTTATTCAAAAAGGTTACACCTCCAATCCTGTGAACGGTCTGAATCAAAAAGCCGCGGCCCTAGGTGGCCGCGGCTCTAACACGCAAGTCTGATTATGGATAACTGGACTCTTCCACCCGGATCGTGACGCCCAGCAGGGCTCCGAACTTGTTACCCGCTCCGTCGGTGAGCTGCCAGTACTGGGTGTACCTCCCCTCGTCATCGGGGGCGACCATATTCACGGAGATCTGTCGCCATTCCCTGGGCGGGACAGGAGGATTGGGCACCCGGACCGGGTCACTCGCCAGGCTCGTGCCGCTGACCGGCACCAGGCGATAGCCACTCAGCCAGTCGCAAGTTCCGGTATTCGCCACCTGCCAGGTTTTGGTGAATCGCTCATTGGGCTCCATCTCTTCACCTGATTCGATTGTCACATCCCGGATCAGCGCCAGGTTGTTGCAGCCGTGGGCCAGGGACGATGGATTCGTGGTCGGCGTATAAACCGTACCCGTCACAGACGGGATGAATACCGTGGTCGGGAAGAACCCCTGCGTGGCCGAAGCCAGGGGCGAGGGTAGAGCCAGAGCCGTATTCGTCGCCAGCGGCGTGACGGTCGGCAGGGGCGTATGGGTAGCCGAGGGAACTATCGCCGTCTGGGTCTGGAAGAAGGAGGCCGACAGGGTCCCGATGCTCTCGGTGAGGATGGCGTTCATGTCCGGCGTGGGAGATTCCGGTGGCTGCTGCCCGGCACACGAGACCAGGAGAAGGGTGCACAACAGGACGAAAATCGTTATTTTGTGGAAGTTTTTCATTATCACCTCAATGGTACATTACTGGAATGTCCCCAGCCTGAAAGTTGCTACGGCTTATGATTATATTCACAATTTTACGGATTGTCTTCATCATTAATCAACTCTCATTCAACGACAGGGGTACGTTTAGCCGGCGGGAACAGGCATAGTCAACCCTTTTAGAACGGTACCCGGTTCGAAATGGTTCCACCTGTGCGGCATGGAAACCGGCCGGGCTATCGTATATAATCCCTTCGCCATGCTTTCCAGAATTCTTCGTCTCTCGACGATCCCTGCCGAGTACCGGTCGAACTTCCTTCATCTCTATCTCGATATTGCCTGGTTTGGCCTGTTGAGCGGTTCGGCGATCAACTTTCTGAATATCTATGCCACCCGCATCGGGGCCACTGCTTTCCAGATCGGCTTGATCGGAGCGATGTCGGCAATTGTCAATCTCTTTCTGGCGATCCAGGCGGGACGCTGGCTGCAGACCCAAAACACGGCCCGGGCGATCTTCTGGTCCTCGGTTTTCTACCGGCTTGGTTTCTTTGCCTTTATCTTCCTCCCCTGGCTGCCGAGCGAGTCCGGCCAGATCTGGACCATTATTATTATCACCTTTCTGATGGCGATCCCCCTCACGCCGCTGGGGGTCGGCTTCAACGCCCTGTTTGCCGAGGCCGTTCCCATCGAATACCGTGCCCAGGTCGCCGCCGTACGGAATGTAATGCTCTCACTCACATTCATGGCCACCTCCCTGGTCAGTGGTTGGATCCTCGAACTGATGCCTTTCCCGACCGGGTATCAGATCATCTTTGGGATCGGGGCGGTTGGCGCAGCGATGAGCAGCTATCATCTCTATTTTGTCCGGCCTCTGAAGACCGATGCTCCTCCACTCCCTGCCCTGCAGACGCCGGGCCCCGTGTTCCTGCGGCCATATGCCCGCAGCCTGGCCACCGTCCTGCGCCTGGATGTCTGGGGCACCCCATTCCGCAGGGTACTGCTGGCGTTGTTCGCCTTTCATCTTACCCAGTTTATCGCCATCCCGCTCTTTCCTTTATATAATGTCCGCATCCTTGAGCTCAGCGACAACCATCTTGGGATCGGCACGGCGCTCTTCTATCTGACCGTCCTGCTGGGCTCGACACAGCTAAGAAAGGTCGCCCACAACTTCGGTAACAAAAAACTGACCGGCTGGAGCGTCTCGGCGCTGGGTCTGTATCCGCTCATGCTGGCCTTCTCCAGCGAGGTATGGCATTTCTACGCTTTGTCGCTGGTGGGCGGTCTGACCTTTTCCATGGTCTCCGGCTCGTATGCCAACTATATGCTCGAGCACATCCCCGCCCATGACCGCCCGCCGCACCTGGCCTGGTATAACATCATCCTCAACGCCGCCATCCTGATCGGCTCGCTGAGCGGCCCCGTCCTCTCGGACGCGCTGGGCCTCTCCCCCGCTCTGATCCTGTTTGCCGTGCTGCGTTTTCTGGCCGGTCTGGTCATTCTCAAATGGGGTTGATCGAATATCGATTGTGGTAATATCCTCGTATGGCCGAGAATGTTAAAGTTGTAGCAACCAACCGCAAGGCGGGGTTCGAATATTTTTTGATGGAAAGGTTCGAGGCGGGGCTGGTCCTGCAGGGAAGCGAGATCAAATCCATCCGGGCGGGACAGATCAGCATCCAGGAATCGTATATCGACGTGGAGAACGGAGAGCAGGCCTGGCTGGTGGAGGCTCATATTGCCCCGTACGAGCAGGCCAACCGCTTCAACCATGACCCGCGCCGCAGGCGAAGACTCCTGCTCCACAAGAAACAGATCCGGGAGTTATGGAACAACGTCCGCATCAAAGGCATGACCATCGTGCCCACCCGCGTCTATCTCAAGGATGGGCGCGCCAAGATCGAGATCGCCCTGGCAAAAGGCAAGAAGGCCTACGACAAGCGGGCGACCATTGCCAAACGTGACGAAGCTCGCAGCTCGGAGCGCGAGTCCCGAGTCCGGTAATTGTCTCATCGAGCGAAAGTGACATTCCATGCAACCCTCCACAATAGGCGGAATCAACAAGCTGGACGAAAAAGAGAAGCGCGCCATCTATGCGCGCTACATCCCGAAAGAATTGATCCAAAAATTCAGCCTGCCCGATCTCGCAAAGGATCAGGAACGGCTCCAATTCCGCTTTGCCGCGGGCGCCTCCGATGTGGAAATGCGGCTCTACCACGAGCCGGGCTTTCCGGACCCGATCCTGTACGCCCACCTGACCGACACCATGAACGGGCAGATCCACGTCCTGCTCTACATCCTGAACGATCCCCGCTCGCCGCGCTTCGATGTGGACCGCATGCCGGATGGCTCGCCAACCCGTTTTGGGACCCTCAAGCGCAACCTCGAAGCGGAACAAGCCTCCCTGCAGGCCGGTCTCTCGCCCGGCCAGGTCCGCCGCGGGTTCCGACTGGCCAGACCGGCGACGAATGCTTTCGAACAGTTCGTCTCCAGCCTGGGGCATGAGCTGTATTTCATCGAGCCGCTCTATTATCACAACGCGATCATCTTCGAGCGCTACGGGTTTACCTACCAGATGGGCAAGCGTCGGATGGAGCAGATCCAGGCCGGGTTCCAGCCGGGAGGCGAGCTTCACCAACGGTTGGACGATTCCACGCCCTTCCGCTCGCCCAAAGCCGCCGACAGCATCCGCCTGCGCTCCTGGGCGATCCACGACGGGATCCTCGGCGAGCCGTTCACCAATGTCACCATGTACAAGCGCATTGGCAAACCGGCAGGGATCGATACCGCACCGGGTTGTGAATGGTGAAAGGTCAGAGAGAAAGCTAACCCCAGGGTGGATTCAGGATGAAGTCGGTTCGTTTGTAGAGAAACTAGTTTCTTGACATTCATTTTTTAGTGCATTTGGCAGATGCGAACCAAACCAAATGAAGAGACAGGGTGTCTTATGATACAAGGCACCCTGTCTCTTCTTCTCCCCCATCAAGACTTGATCACATACACCGTCTTGCGATCCTTGGTAGCCACATAGATGTTCCCTTCCGAATCCTGGGAGAGGGGGCTGGGCCCAGCCAATGGACTGCCGCCATCCAGCGGCCCGGTCCATATGGTGAGCAGGTTCCCGTCCGCATCGAAGAGCTGCACTCTTCCGCTGTGATCGGAGATGTAGACCGTGTCATCCGGGCCAACCTCCACCCACATCGGGGTTGTGAACTGGCCGGCCTCCGATCCTGCCGTACCCAGGATCGACGGCTCTCCACCGCCCGCCGGAACTTTCAGGGCCGTTCCTTCAAAAGCGATGACCGTAAACATGTTGCCAAGGCTGTCGAAGGCAAGCTCCCCGGCCGTCCGGATGGTTTCGAGATAATTGCCATCCGCGTCAAAGACATGGCCACCCTGGAAGTCCGCCACATAGATATTCCCACGCGCATCAATGCTGATCGGGCCCGGATTGTTGAACCGGCTGTTCTCCTGCCTGAAGCCATCCCACATCTCCACAATGCCGCCCTCACTGTCAAAGACCTGGAGCCGGGTGCTTTTCTGTCCAAAGCTCTCCCACATCTCCACGAAGCCGCCCTCACTATCGAAGACCTGGACGCGGTTGTTATACGAATCGGTCACATAGACATTCCCATCGGAGCCAACCACAATGAAGCCGCCGTCCAGGGGCGGGGCATCCGGCAGAGGATCGAAGGCGAACTGGCCGGCCTGCGTGCCTGCTTCTCCCCAGCTCACCAGGACCTTCCCGTCGCTGTCCAGTTTATGGACGCGGGGTGCGCCGAGCTCGACGGCATAGATACTGCCATCTGCAGCGACAGCGATATCATGCGGGATGAAAGGCAGCTCGATCGTGCGGACGATCTGGATGGCAGGGGTGTTCATCTTCGCCTCCTGTGTGGTAGCCGGTTCCGCGATTAGGTCGGCCGGCATCGTGGTGGGTGCAGCTTCCGGCGTTCCAGCGGGCGCAATTGCACAGCCCGCGGACAGGAGAAGTACCAGGGACAATAACAACATGCGTTTCATCGGAAATATCTCCTTTCAGACACTCATAAGGCTGGATTCGATACTTCCGATATCGTACAAGGGGGTGGTATAGGAAATGGTATTGGATGCAGGAAGGCTGGAAAAAAATCAATGGCCGTCCCCCTGCAAGGATCGGTACAGGGCCGTGGTCTCCTGCGAGGGAGCGATTCCCAGCTCATCGCGAAGTACCTCGACGAGTGTTTTGTATTGCCTGAGTGCCAGAACCCGGTCCCCGTTGAATGCGTAACAACGCATCAGGGCTCGGTGCGCCGGTTCCTGGAGGTTATCCAGCGCAAGAAGCTTGCTGTAGATGGCGATAGCGCGGTCATAGGAGCCGGTGCCCGCCAGCAGATCCCCCAATCTTTGTAAACCATTCAGATAGTTTCCGTGCAGCTCCTCCCGGCGCTGCGTGGCCCATTCACTGACAGCCAGGTCGGAAAGGTACTCGCCCCGGTACAGCGAAACAGCCTCCTCAAGCTTTTCAATCGCCTGCTCGTTCTCCGGGGTCGTTTGCTTTCCGGCTGCCTGGAGGCATGACTCGAAGGCCTCCACATCGAACCAGTACGCCAGGGATGTGTTGAATCTGTAATATCCATCCTCATACAGGATCCAGCTCCGCTCCTCCAACGCTCGCCGCAGGTGATACAGCGTCGCCCGCAGGCTGACCCGCAGCTGGGCCGGGGAGGCATCCGGCCAGAACGCCAGCCCGATCTGCTCCTTGGTCTGAGGTCGATGGGATACCAGGTAATAGAGTAGTTCCTTGGGCTTCGCAAACGTCCAGTCCGGAGCACCCAGCAGGCGGCCGTCCATGTAGACCTCTGCCGGGCCCAGGCCTAGCAATCGCAATCGGAATTCAGAGGAAAGGATGATAATCCTTCTCTCGACACCCCCGGTAATTTCCATCGCCAATCCCGTCGCTTCGGCCAGGGATGCCTTCCCTGCGAACGCCCTAGCCGGGATGTGCGGCTGCAACAGCTCGTGCAGAGATGACTCCTCTTCATTGGAGGGCAGTCCATGGGCCGTCTTGAGTCCCGTATACATCTCCCACAGTGTCCCTGCCAGTCTCACTTGACCCGAAGCCAGGGCCAGACGCATGACCCCGAGAAATGCATGCACAAGGATATGCTCGTATCTCTGTCCGCCTGTCATGCGCAGGAGCTCAGAAAAGTGGCCGGCGGCCTGGCGCTGATCTCCGCGGCGTAGAGCCAGGAAACCCAGGCTGTTGAGGGCAGAAAGCTGCCATTCCACGGCGCCGCTCACCTGCGCCAGGTCGTAACACTGTTCAAACCGCGCCACGGCGCGAGCCAGCTCTCCCCTGCGGCGCAGCATGTCGGCGATCCGCCAGAGCGCCTCTGCCTGCAGCCAGTGCTGTCCCGAGCTCTGTATCAATTCGAGGGCCTCCTCCATCAGCTGGAAGGAGCGCTCTACTTCTCCCTGCAGGAAGAGCACTTCGCCGAGACCGGAGAGCGACAGACCCAGCCCCCACAGGTCCTGGACGACACGTGCATTCAGTACCGCTTTTTCCGCATAATGCCGGGCAGCATCCAGGTCGCCCATGGCACGGTGCAATCCCCCCAGGTTGGTATAGGCGATCAGCCGCTCGCGTACATGCTGCTCGGAAAACAAACCTTCGCTTTCCCGCAACAGCTGTTCCGCCTGGCCGGTCCGCCCCTGGTGCAGGGCCATGATGCCGAGCATTAATTTGGCATGGCCAAGCATATGCGAGTCACCTGCCTGGCTGGCGGTCTCGAGGCAGTCCTGAAGAATTCCCTGTGCTTCCGGATAATTGCCCAATAGCCAGACAAACGTCGCCAGGCGATGCTGGATATGCGCGTACAGGCTGGATCGACGGTCGAGACCCGGCAGGTCGATGATCGTTGCATACCAACCCTTAGCCTCCTCGTGTCGGCCGCTGTAGTTCCAGAACCAGTAAAGGCCATCTGCCATTCGGGCCGTCTGCTGGCTAAATCCATTTTCCAGCCGTGCCCTGCGGACCGACCATGAGAGGGCCGCCTGCACGTTTTCATACTCCTCCTCCAGCGCTTCTGTCATGGCCTTCTGAGAAGAGCCAAGAAGTTGAGGTTCAGCTTCCAGTACGCTCTGGAAGAAATAGGCCAGGTGACGGTCATGCACGTCCCTGGCTTCCTCCAGCACCCCTAATTTATAGGAGGCATACTGGCGGATCGACTCCAGCAGGCGGTAGTGCGAGGCTGTCTGCCCTGTGCTTTCCCGGAGTACCAGCGATTTGTCGACCAGTTTCCCGAGCAGGTCCAGAACCCGTTCGGCAGCAAGAGGCTCCCCGCTGCAGACCGCCTCGGCTGCATCAAGGGTGAAACCGCTGCGAAACACCCCCAGCCTGCAAAACAGGACTTTCTCCTCGGCAGAGAGAAGATCAAAGCTCCAGCGGATGGTCTCGCTCATAGAGTGATGGTGCGAGACAGGGGTATGTACCTTACCATGCAGGAGTGAAAGCTGGTCGTCCAGACGCTTTGCCAGCTCGGGTATATCCAGTTCGCTCACCCGGGCTGCTGCCAGCTCAATGGCCAGCGGCATCCCCTCCAGCAGGCGCGTGATCTGCACCAACGCTGGGAGAGTCTGGCTGTCGAGGTCGAACCCTGGATGAACAAGCCGCGCCCGGGCTAAAAAAAGCTGGATGGCATCGTATTCCCCTGGAGAATTCATCGCCGGCGGGTCGTCTGCTGGATAAGACAAGGGCGGTACCTGCCAGCGCTGTTCTCCATCCACTCCCAATCGCTGGCGGCTGGTGACCAGAACGTGCAATTCAGGACAGGCGCGCAGCAACCGGTCCACAAGCTGGGCGCTGACATCGACCAGGTGCTCGCAGTTATCCAGAACGAGCAGGGTTTCACGCTGCCTGAGCGCGGCAGTCAGCGCCGCGGACAGGGTTTGTCCCGGCGAAGGCCGGACGTCCAGCGCGGCAGCCGTCTCAACCAACAGGGCATCCTCTGTGGAAAGTCCCACCAGGTCCACCCAGACGATCCCGTCTTCAAATGTGTCCTCTAGATCAGAAAGAATTTCCCGGGCCAGTCTTGTTTTCCCGCAGCCACCGGGTCCAGTCAAGGTGAGCAGGCGCACGGACCGCTCTCGAATCAGTGACTTGATCTCACCCAATTCGGTTTTCCGGCCGATGAATGTGGAAAGAAATACCGGAAGGCTCATGCACCCATAGTAGCTACAACACGATCAGTCCCATGAGGCAGATTATACCTTTGTCCGTCTCAACACAGGTGTTGTCGGGCGCCCTTTTAGCATGATGTATACAGGAAAACTCTG
>DATAKV010000226.1:0-1512 GCA_036261375.1 Anaerolineales bacterium | reverse complement strand
CGGATGCCGATCGTCCCACTGCCATCATCACGCTGAATGACACACAGGCGATTGGTGCACTCCATGCAGCACGAGAACATGGCGTGGATATCGGCCGTGATATCGCGATTGTGGGCTTTGATGATGCGCCCATGTCACAGTATCTGTTTCCAGCGCTGACCACGGTGCGTCAGCCGATCCACGAGGCGGGAAAAAAATGTGTGGAGATCCTCGTTTCACTGATGAAAGGGGAAGTGCCATCGAAACGCCGTTGCCTGTTGACGCCCGAACTGGTCGTACGCGCATCGGCATAAAAAAGGTCGTTGTACGTTTTAATTAGTGGGGATACAAGTTTCTCAAAAACATCAAGCCTGCTTCACAGCAACTATTTTCATAAAGGAGGTGAGCCTCGCCGTAGTTTCGAGTCCAGTCCTTCTATCTGAGTTTCGTACATTTGAAATCAGTCTTAAACGCAAGGAGAAAAGAAATGAAATCACTCTTGAAAGTCCTATCGCTGCTTTCCATCGCTGTCCTGATGCTGGCAGCCTGTGGCGGGCAGGAAACGCAGGCGCCTACAGATGTCGCAACTGAAGCGCCAACAGAAGCGATGACCGAAGCGCCGACGGAAGCCCCTACTGAAGCCATGACGGAGGCGCCGACAGAGGCACCAACGGAGGCAGCTACAGAAGCACCGGTAACCGGCGCGGCCTTCAGCTGTCCCGCGAACGTGGAGGAAGGTGCCTCGATCGTATTCTCTGGCTGGGGCGATGAGACCGAGCAGCAGATTTACCGCGATTCCATCGAGCGCTTCAGCGCGGTCTGCCCGGGCGTGACCGTAGATTACCAGCCGACCCCGGCTGAGTTTCAGGACAAGATGAAAGCTCAGATGGCCGGCGGTACAGCGCCGGACGTCTTCTACATCGATGATCAGCTTATGAATGCCTTTGCGCCTTCCGATCAGCTCCTGGCATTGGATCCGTACATGGAGGAAGCTGGCGTTTCGACCGATGACTTCATCCCCGCCCTCATGACAATCTTTACCTACGAGGGTCAGACGTATGCCTTGCCGAAGGATTGGGGTACGCTCGGCCTGGTTTATCTGCCGGCCGCGTTCGAGGCAGCAGGTATCGAAGAACCGACTGCCGACTGGACCTGGGAGGATATGCGTACCGCCGCCCAGGCAATTGCAGACACCGGGACCTATGGTGGTTTCTGTATGGGTGCGGACTGGGCGCGTTTTGCCCCGTTCGTCTTCTCCAACGGCGGCGCCTTTGCAAATGAAGACAATACGCAAGCCACCCTGGACACCCCTGAAGTCAAGGAAATGGCGAACTTTGTGGCTGAAATGAAGCAGGAAGGCTCGCTGGTCACCCCCGCCGATATCGGCGCGGGATGGTGCGGTGAAGCCATTGGGCTCGAGCTTGTAGGTATGACGACCGAGGGCGGATGGATGGTCAACTTCATGAAGCAGACCTATCCAGACGTAGAATGGAAGGCCGTCCAGATCCCGGCCGGACCGGTGACCCGCGCAGA
>DATAKV010000223.1:0-7378 GCA_036261375.1 Anaerolineales bacterium | reverse complement strand
CAATTAACCGTCCCGTGAAACGTCACGGGATGGTTTTCCTTGAGTAGTCGAAAAAATACTCTCAAGGCTTACCCTCGAGAGTATTTTGCGGATTTATTTTTTCTTCTTCTTCGGCGTCTTCGCCTTTGCGGCGGGCTTCTTGCCCTTCGACGCAGGGGCTTTAGCCTTTACCGCAGCTTTCTTCTTCGGGGAGGCCTTCTTCGCCTTCTCAACCGCGGCTGCCTTTACCCTACTGTATTTTTTTCCACCATCGCCTTTATGGCCGTTCGCCCGGCCGTTGGACCCAACCTGGAACTTCTCCACGGTCCAGCCGACGTTGATCGAGACCACTTCCTCGCCGGGCTTGACCTCCACGATCGTATCGCCCTTGGTCGAGGCCCGCTTGCGGACACCCGCTGCATCCAGACGCGTGGATTTCGGCGCCCCCTTCGTGAGATGGATGGTCGCCATATGGTTGGGCTTGTCGACCACGGCGCCCGCCAGCCGGACCTTGCCGCCGATGTCCCAGGCGATGACGCCCTTGCCGTAGCGTCCCTGCAGGGGGAAGTCCTTCGGGTCGACGCGCTTGGCCTTGCCGTCGCTGGTCAGGATGAAGATCTCGCCCTCGGCCGGCAGAGTCCCCATGGCGACCACTTCGTCGCCTTCATAGAGCTTGATGCCGTTCACACCGGCCGCCACCAGCCCCATCGGGCGGACCTCCTCTTCCTTGAAGCGGATGGCCATGCCCTGGGCGGTGACCAGCAGGATGTCCTTGGTCTTGTTATCGGTCAGCGCGATCTCGACCAGCCGGTCGCCTTCGTTGACGCGCACCAGCACGAACGCCTGCGACGAGGGTCCCGGCAGCTCGCTGACCAGGCTCTTCTTGATCAGGCCCAGTTTGGTGCAGGTGACGATGCAGGTCTCTTCGGGCAGAAGCGACTTCTGCGCCGGCAGGGTGAAGACCGCCGCCAGGCTGTCATTCTCGCTCAGG
This sequence comes from Anaerolineales bacterium, assembly GCA_036261375.1. Taxonomy (GTDB): domain Bacteria; phylum Chloroflexota; class Anaerolineae; order Anaerolineales; family Villigracilaceae; genus Defluviilinea. The sequence goes on along the minus strand of DATAKV010000223.1, from coordinate 6,408 downwards.
GGGGTGACGCGGTGGAACATGGTCCCCTGGGTCAGTTTTTCGGCCTGCGGGATGATGTGCGCAGCCACCGCCGCGGCCCGGCCGGACCTGGCCACGAAGAAGACCGTGTCGGTGGTGGAGGCTTTGACCAGCCAGCGCGGCGCATCGTTGCCCGACTGGCGCGGCTGCTTGTCGTCGAGGGTGCGCGAGACCAGGCCGTCGTCCGTGACGCCGATCCAGACCTGCTGCTGGGGCAGGAGGTCGCGTGCGGTCAGCGCTTTGGAGGCCTTGCCGTTCTTCGACAGGTCGATGATCTGGGTCCGGCGCCGGTCCCCGTACAGCTCCTTGACCTTGACCAGCTCCTCGGCCACCACGCCGCGCATCTTCTTCGGCGACTTCAACAGCTCGGTCAGCTGCTTGATGATGGCGGTGAGCTCCTTATATTCGATGTCGATCTTTTTCCGCTCGAGCGCAGCCAGACGCCGTAACTGCATATCGAGGATGGCAGTTGCCTGCAGCTCCGAGAGCTTAAAGCGCTTCATCAGCTTGGTGCGGGCCGTATCCACATCCGGTGCGGCGCGAATGATGCTGACCACTTCGTCCAGGTTCTTGAGGGCGATCAGGTAGCCTTCCAGGATGTGGGCGCGCTGTTTGGCCTTCTCCAGGTCGAACTCAGCCCGGCGCTTGATGACCGTCAGCCGGTGCTCGATGTAGACGCGCAGCGCCTGCTTGAGAGTGAGCGTGCGCGGCTCCCCGTCGACCAGGGCCAGCAGGTTAATGCTGAAGGTGGTCTGCATGGGGGTGCGCTTGTAGAGCTCGCGCAGGATCGTCTCGGGGTCGGCGCTCTTCGAGATCTCGAGGACGATGCGCATGCCGTGCCGGTCCGACTCGTCGCGCAGGTCGGCCAGCCCGTCGAAGTTGCCGTCGCGGGCCAGGTCGGCAATGCGCTCGATCAAACTGGACTTGTTGACCATGTACGGCAGCTCGGTGACGATGATCCGGTTGCGGCCGCGGTCCATCTCTTCGATGTGCGCCTTGGCCTGGACCGTAACGCGCCCGCGTCCCGAGCCGTAGGCCGCTTCGAGACCCTCCTCGCCGTTCTGCTGGACGATCAGGCCGCCGGTCGGGAAGTCCGGTCCCTTGACGAACGACATCAGCGTCTCGACGTTGATGTCGTCCAGCTTCTCGTACTTCTCGAGCATGTAGACCAGCGCGTCGACCACCTCGCTCAAATTATGGGGCGGGATGGATGTGGCCATACCGACGGCGATACCCGTCGCCCCGTTGACCAGCAGGTTGGGAATGGCGGCCGGCAGCACTCCCGGCTCGTTCAGGGTGTCGTCGAAGTTGGGATTGAAATCGACCGTGTTCTTGTTCAGGTCGAACAGGATGTCGAGCGCAGCCGGGGTCAGGCGGGCTTCGGTGTAGCGCATCGCCGCGGGCGGGTCGCCGTCCACCGAGCCGAAGTTGCCCTGCCCGTCGACGAGCAGGGCACGCATCGAGAAGTCCTGGGCCATGCGGGCCATCGCTTCGTAGACGGCCGAGTCGCCGTGCGGGTGGTATTTACCGAGCACTTCGCCCACGATACGAGCTGACTTTTTATAGGATGAATCGGCGCGGATGCCCATGTCATACATCGCATACAGGATGCGCCTCTGCACGGGCTTGAGGCCGTCGCGTGCATCCGGCAGGGCGCGCGCCACGATCACAGACATGGCGTAATCGAGATACGCCTGCTGCATTTCGCTGTCGATATCTATTTTTCGTATTAAACCGAGTTCCATGTCAAATCCTTTTTCCACCAAGGAATCTTTGACCGCAGCGAGAGTCCGTACGCGAAGACAAACGAGTAAAGGCAATATCCCCCCACGTCAAAAGGGAATCTTCGCGGCAAAGCTTCATTGAGTGAATGTATGTTCTAAAAAGCGGGATAATCTTAAGTGCAAAAAGAAGATGCGTCAAGTGGTTTGACGCATCTTTCCAATGTCATCCTGAGCGAAGCGAAGGATCTCTGGTGGTCCGAGAAGAGATGCTTCGGCAAACTGCGCCTCACACCGTCCCGAAGCGGTGTCCTTCGGCAGCATGACATGTTATTTACCAAACCACTCTTCGCTCAAATCTTTCCATTCCGGATTCATCGCATCAATCAGGGCGATTTTCTTGGCCCGGGTCCAACCTTTGATCTGCTTTTCACGCTCAAGCGCAGCATAGACATTAGATGTCGACTCGTAATAGATCAGGAACTGGATATTGTATTTACGGGTGAACCCCTTGACCAGCTTGTTTTTATGCTCATACACCCGCCGCACCAGATACCCCGTGACCCCCGTATACAACGTCCCCGACCGGTTGGTCATGATGTACACATAATACTCTTTGCTCATGATTATGAATATTAATGTCATCCAGAGAAGCGAAAGACCTCCCCTGTTCGAGGAGAGATGCTTCGGCAAACCCCGCCTCAGCATGACATGGTAGTTGAGGTTAGCTTCTTACTCAACTTAACATGTCATCCAGAGAAGCGCTCCCACGGGACGAAGGATCTCTGGTGATCCGAGATGAGATGCTTCGGCAGCTTACGCGTCAGCATGACATGGTTCCGTATATTGGTTCCCAACCCCTAGGACTCATGTCATCCTGAGGAGCGCTCCTACGCGACGAAGGATCTCCGTGGTTCGAGAAGAGATGCTTCGGCAGCTTACGCCTCACACCGTCCCGGCGTCCTTCGGGAGCATGACATGTTCGTTTCTGTTGGGATCCAACAACAGGGCAGGCTGTTGAGTGCCTGCCCTGTTAACACTACGGCCGGAGATTGGCTGTTCCCGTGGTACACGTGCCTCTTTGTCCGGTGCTGGTACACAGCGTGATCGTGGCGTGGATGCGATGACCTGTGGGATTGTAGTTAAAGACCGGGGAGCTGATGATACGGCTGGCTCCGGACGGCAGCACATCGCGTATCTCCGTGTTACAGCCATTCCGGTTGGTGAAGACATCGGCATACAACGTCAGGCTGACGTCTGTATCCTGGTCCCGCACGTTGAGGATCATGGAGCGGTACTCCACGCCGCCTGTATTTTCCAGCCCGATCTCCACCCACCAGCCTGTGCCCGCACAGCTGTCCAGGCCTTCGTCGTCCATGTCAAACCCGGCAACGGGCGTGGGGACCGGCGGCGGTGTGTAGACGGTCAGGTTGCCGGTATCGCCCGTCACGGTAGCATACTCACCCCACAGCCAGCAAGTCTCACTCGGGCGGGCGGGGTTGCGGATGATCCAGTAGGTGGAGGCTGCATTGCGGCCCACTACTTCCGCGACCTGCCCGACCTGCAAGCCTCCCAGTCGCGCGTAGGTCCGGCCCGGGCCTGTGCGGCAGTTCGTCGGCACGCTCACAGTGACCTGGGCGGCACCCACTGGAATAGGCGTAGCCGTAAAGAGCACGATCGGGGTCATGGTCGCTGCGGGCACGAGAGATGTCACGGTCGGCGACGCTTCGACGATGGCGGTCGTCGCCAGGGCCGTCGGCGATTCCTGGACGCCGGTGGGGGTGTCTGTCGGTGTGGACGATGCTACATCCGTGGCCGGGATCCCCAGGCCGGGAGTAGCGGACGGTGCCGCTGCCAGGGTCTGGGCGACAGCTGTATTGATGAGGTTCAGGTCCGGTACCGGCTGGCCGGGCACACAGGCCGCGGCGAACAACAATACGAAACCCAGGACAAGGTTCAGGATCGGTTTCGACATGATTTCTCCTTTCCACTTGCAATTGGAGCGGTTGACTGCACTATTGTATAGAACGATTCCCTCTCCCCGCTGTGCCGGTAAGGCGGGGTGACTACTATACAGGCAAGGCAGGCCTGGCGCAATGCGGAATCTTCCGTGGAACTTGTCCGCCCGCTGTCGAAGCCGGTGTGATCTGCTTAGTGAACGGTTTGAGGATCAAACACCTGATGTCCATCCTCCCAACACTCTTCATCATGAGCGTTGGGAGGATAAAAACAGTTTCCTTTGTACAGGCTACGGCTCGAATTCGAGCACCTTGGTCACACAGGTGCCGCTCTGTCCGAGGTTGGAGCACAGTGTGATCGTGGCCCGCAGGTCATGGTTCTCAACATCATAGCTGAAGGCCGGGGAGCTGACCGTCCGCGTATCGCCAGGGTTGAGGTTGGAGCGGTCACTTGACGTGCCACAGCCATTGTTGTCGATAAAGCCATCCGTGTACAGCGTCAGGGTGACGTCCGTATCCAGGTCCCGGATCGTGAGCGCCATGGACTTGAACTGGATGCCGCCGTTGTTGTACAGCTCGATATCCACCCACCAACCGGCACAGCTATCCTTCCCGGCGTAATCGGGATCGAAGTTGGGCATCGGCGTGGGTGTGGGTGGGGGCGTGTAAACCGGCAGGGCCCCGATATTCCCCGACACGGTGGCATATTCACCCCACAGCCAGCAGAAATCGGTAGTGCGGTTCGGGTTGCGGATATACCAGTAGTTGCCGGCGTTGTTGCGGCCGACCACTTCGGCCGTCTGACCGACGACCAGCGCGCCGACACGGTCATAGACACGGCCCGGTCCCACACGGCAGTTCGTCGCTACCGAGACGCTGATCAGCGGGACGGCCGGCGTATTGGTGAAGACCGGCGTGGGCGTCCAGGTGGCGGTGGGTGTCAGGGATGGTGTCTCCGGTGTGAACGTATAAGGCGGCGTGTCGGTCGGGATGGCGGTGGGCGGGACGGACTGGGCCGTCTGCGTCAGGGCGACGACGATCAACTGCGCCACCTGCGTTTCCATGGCGCCCGGGATGGGTGTCGGCGCGACCGTCACACTCGGGATGACACAGGCCAGGGATACCAGCACAAGGACGGTAACCGATAAAAGGATGGGTTTTGTTTTGAGCATGTTTGCCTCCTTACGGTCAACAATGCAGCGATGGTCAAGAATCGACAAAGGCCCCCGTTTTCTTCTAGACGATTCCCGGTTCAGGATGGTTCCCGTTTCCAGATGAGAAACCCCCGGTTCAGCCACTTGCGCTGGGTGGCGACCGGGTAGCCGCGCCCGGCCAGCCGCTCCGCCGCGGCGAGGAACCACTGCCTGGCTCCGTAGGCTTTCATGGCCGAGGTTTCCTTGGCGGAGGCCTTCCACGCTTCGAAGAAATCGAAGATCGGCTCGCCGGGGATAACCCGGTGGATCAGGTTCTTTGGCAGGATGGTCTGGAATTCTTCCACGTCGAAGCCTGAGCGGAAGTTGGTGCTGAAGATAAGGGCCTCGAAATTCCAGTTATGGAGTCCGGGGGTGCTTGTGCCCGGCAGGGTATGTTCCAACGGCGAGCTGTTGGACTCCATAACCCGTCTCGCCAGGTTGGCCGCCCAGAGGCTCCCGAATGGGCTCGACGTTCCTTCGATCATCCATCCACCGGGCAGGACGTACTCCGCCAGCCGCTCATAGGCAGGCGCAAAATCCTTCTCCTCATACTGGCGCAGCACATTGAAAGCACGGATCAGCCGGACGTGTTCCCCTTCCTTCAGGGGCAGATTGAACCCACCCAGGCGGAAGAATGTCTTTTCGTCGGCAAACGGCAGGGCATTCTCTACCCGTTCCTTATCGATCTCCACACCCAGGATCCTGAGATCGGGGTTCAGGCGGCGAAAGCGGGAGGCGCTTTCCAGGGTGGTCCGGGCGTCGAAGCCGTATCCCAGGTCCACGAACAGGGCATCGGCAAAGGGGCCCTCTGTCCGCGTCAGGATCGCTGGCTCGTAGAGCAGGACAAAATTGTCGACCCGGCGCAGGCGGTTGGAGGCGGTCTTGCCGCGGGTAGGCAGGCCAACCGGTTTTTTGGAAGCACGCGGGTGAGGCATACGGTTATTTTATACGGGTCGAGAACATATTGCATCCTTCTTCCAACCACGGAGACACGGAGTCACGGAGTTTTTCAATCTCTCTGTGTTTCCGTGGTTAAATCAAAAGGGCGACCCATTCGGGTCGCCCTTCGTTGAATTAGTCGTCTGCCGCCGCGGGATCTTCTTCTTCTTCTTCAGAGATCTCCGGCCACGAGGTCGAGCCGTCGCCGACGTCTGTATTGCCCTCGTTGTTGAAGCGGCCCTGAATGAAGCCCGTCCCGGCCGGGATGAGCTTGCCGATGATCACGTTCTCCTTCAGCCCGAAGAGCGGGTCGGTTGTCGAGCCGATCGCCGCGCCCGCCAGCACCTTGATGGTGTGCTGGAAGGAAGAGGCCGAGAGGAACGAGTCTGTGCTCAGGGAGGCCTTGGTGACGCCCAGCAGCACTTCCGAGAATTTGGCCGGCTGCTTGCCTTCGGCCAGCAGCGTCTCGTTGATCTTGCGCAGCTCGAGGCGGTCAACCGGGTCGCCGGGCAGGAACTTGGTGTCGCCCGGGCGGGTGACCTGCACCTTGCTCATCATCTTGCGGATGATGACCTCGAA
>DATAKV010000214.1:0-2362 GCA_036261375.1 Anaerolineales bacterium | reverse complement strand
CCGCGGCGGCTGGCTGGATGAAATCGACGTATCGGTTGTGGATGGTGCTTCTGCGATTTCGCAAATTCAGGCCGAAGCGATCGATTTCTATTCCTTCGCGCTTGCCTCCGATGCATTTCCGGCTATTCAAGAGGCTGGGCTATCCACCACGAGATCGGTGGGTGGTTATTACGGTTTTAGTCTCAATCCGGCAGTTTTCACGGATACCAGCGTTTTAAATCCGTTCTCAAACCGCAAGATCCGTGAGGCTATGAACTGGCTGATTGACCGCAATTATCTCAATCAGGAAATTTTCGCGGGCGGTTCCCTGCCAAAGCTCCTGCCTATCACCACACAGTTAGCAGAGTACACCAACCTGATTGACACGGCTCGGGCTCTGGAGTCCAAGTATGCCTACAACCCTGATCGAGCAAAAGAAGTGATCGACGCTGAAATGCCTGGCATGGGTGCAGAGCTCGGCTCGGACGGCAAATGGCAGTTCAACGGCGAGCCCGTTACGCTGATCTTCATGATCCGCCCCGATGGTGATGGCACACGCCTGCCGATGGGTGATTACTTCGCGAACCAGTTGGAGACTCTTGGGTTTACCGTGGACCGTCAATACAAGACATCCTCGGAAGCGTTCCCGATCTGGCTGGGTACGGCAGCTGCAGATGGACAGTGGCACCTTTACACTGCCGGTTATACCCCCGGTGGTTTCCCGCGCGATGAGCGTGCACAGCTTCAGCAGGGGTACCTGAATACCAGTATTCAGGCGAGCGAGCCGTTCATTTCCAACATCTCGGATGAAGAATTCCAGCAGATCGGTGACGACCTGGCACAGGGCAACTTCTCCACCAAGGAAGAACGCGACGGGATGATGAGGCGCGGACTGGAGCTGGCTCTGGAGGATTCGCTCTTTGTTTGGGCGATCGAGCAGCAGAGCTATGCACCCTATGCCAACGATCTTCAGGTAACCTGGGATCTTGCCTTGAACTATGAGGCTGCCCCGGTTGGTCCTTACAACATCCGGTTTAAGGATCAGGAAGGCGGCGTCCTGAAAGTTGGTACGAACGATCTCTTTACACAGCCGTGGAATTCAGTTGCCGGTAGCAACTGGGTCTGGGACTCTGCTGTGATGCGTGCGACGACTCAAGGTACTTCCAATATAGTTGGTGGTGGCGGTTTGATGGCTGATCCGTTTACGGGTCTGGCGTATCCTCACCGGATCGAAAGCGCCGAATTGACCTACCGCGAAGGTTTGCCGATCCAGCAGACCCTGGACTGGTTGACGGTGACGACAGCACCGCAAATTGATGTTCCAGAGGATGCCTGGGTGGATTGGGACGCGGCAGAACAGCGCTTCATCACTGCAGCCGAGAAATTCCCTGAAGGCACCACTGCAAATGTCAAGAGTGTCGTTGTTTACCCGGCTGATCTATTCGACACCATCAAATGGCACGATGGCAGCTCGATTTCGGTCGGTGACTTTGTGATGTCCATGATCCAGGGCTTTGATCCTGCGAAGCCGGAAAGCGCCATCTACGACCCATCACTAGCCCTCAGCATTGATGCTGGTCTGATAGCCTTCAAGGGCTACCGCATTATTTCGACCGATCCGCTGACCATCGAAGCGTACAGCGACTCCTACAATAATGATGCTGAACTGAATGTCCTGCCTTTGTGGCCGCTATCTCCCTTCGGTCTCTCGGGCGAGAACAGTTGGCCGGTCTTGGCGATCTCGAACCTTGCCGAAGCGGCCGGGGAACTGGCTTATACCCAGGACAAGGCGGATCTCGCTGAGATCGAAAACACCAGTTGGGTTGGCGGACCCAGTCTCGAGATCCTTGCCGGTCACCTGGAACAGGCAGCCAGCGAGGGGCACATTCCCTATGAGCCGACCCTTGGACAGTACATCACTGCGGAAGAAGCCGCTCTCCGCTATGAAAATCTCCAGAACTGGTTCGATACCCATGGTCATTTCTGGGTAGGCACCGGTCCGTACTATCTGGATCAGGTCTTCACAACTGAGAAATCCCTGGTTCTGAAGCACAACCCCGACTATCCGGATCTGGCCAATCGCTGGGCAGAGTTCAGCGTACCGAGACTGGCAGAGAGCGCACTGGATGGACCGGCGCAGGTCAAGGCAGGGGAAGAAGCAGTGTTCGATGCGACGGTCACATTCGAAGGTGAGCCCTATCCACAGGCTGATATTCAGGGAGTAAAGTACATCCTCTATGATGCCACCGGCGCTGTGGCTGCCACTGGCGATGCCACAGCGGTCGCAGACGGTCAGTATCAAGTCACGCTCAGTGCAGATCAGACATCCGATCTCCCCTCAGGTGCGTCAAGGCTCGAAATTGCCGTTGTGCCGATCCCGGTA
>DATAKV010000211.1:0-1845 GCA_036261375.1 Anaerolineales bacterium | reverse complement strand
TGGCGCTCACTTTTTGCCTTGTTCCTGGCATTGGTTGGGCAGAGGCTGTTCGAGCCGCCTCCCACAACTGCCCCGCTCGGGTATGGGTTCTACATCGCTGCGTTGATCCTGCTAGTCTGGGCGATCCGCCGCGGCGAGTGGGCGTTACCATCGCTTGCACGATCGTCGGATGGAACCGACCCTCAAACCTATCGACTGCTTCCGTTGATCGCCAGCTTGCTGCTCGGGTTCTGGGCATTCTTCAGCTTCGGCGGAAATCTTTTTACGACCGGCAATGTGGTGCTCTGGTTCTTTGCGGTAGTCACGTTTATCTGGGCATTCTGGCTGCCGGGGAGAGGCAGGCCTGGCTGGTTTGAAAAGCTCCGCTCGTCGTTACAGCGGGGGGAATGGACGATCCATTCCTGGACCCTTCTGCTCATTGCTGCTACGGCGCTGGTGTTCCTCTTCCGTTTTTATGAAACGGCAGGTGTTCCGCCCGAGCCGTTCAGCGACCATGCGGAAAAGATCTTCGATGTCTACGATGTGTCCCAGGGGCAGACCCACGTCTTCTTCACCCGAAACACAGGGCGCGAAGCCTTCCAGATGTACTGGACGCTCCTCATTGCAAACGTCTTCGGCACCGGGCTCTCGTTTCTCAGCCTGAAACTCGGCACCGCCATCCTTGGCTTTTTGACACTTCCCTTCATATATTTGCTGGGCAAGGAGATCGGCGGTCCGCGGGTGGGACTGTTTGCCTTCGTTCTGACGGGGATCGGCTACTGGCCAAACGTGATCAGCCGGGTCGGGCTGCGCTTTCCGCTCTATTCGCTATTCGTCGCACCGACGCTCTATTTCCTGATCCGCGGCCTGCGGACGCGCAGCCGCAACGACTTCCTGCTCTCCGGCCTGTTCCTGGGGATCGGCCTGCACGGCTACAGTCCCTTCCGCATTGTGCCGCTGGTGGTCATCGCCGCTTTCCTGATCTTCTGGCTGCATGACCAGTCGAAAGGCGCGCAAAAGGATTCGGTGGTCTGGCTGGCACTGACCGGGTTCACGTCCCTGTTTGTCTTCATCCCTCTCCTGCGATACTGGGTCGATCACCCGGCCGAGTTTGGATTTCGCGCCGTGTCCCGCTTAAGTGGGCTGGAGAGCCCGATCACCGAGCCGGTCTGGCAGGTCTTCCTCTATAACGTCTGGAACGCCCTGCGCATGTTCAACTTCGACGATGGAGAGATCTGGGTCCATTCGGTGCCGGGCCGGCCCGCGCTGGATGCGGTGACAGCCGCTTTGTTCGTGATCGGCGTGGTGCTTGTGCTGGTGCGCTACTACCGCAAACGCCACTGGCTGGACCTGTTCCTGCTGCTGTCGATCCCTTTGCTGCTCCTGCCGTCCATTCTGTCGCTGGCATATCCGGGCGAAAATCCGGCTTTGAACCGGGCGGGAGGTGCTTATATCCCGGCCTTCCTGCTTGCGGCGCTGGCGCTCGATGGCCTTTTATCCGCCATCGGCTTTGAGAAGAGGCGGGCGCTGGTCGCCTGGGGAGTGCTGGGCATCCTGCTGCTGGTGTCTTCACGGCAGAACTATGACCTGGTCTTTCGCCAGTACGCCAGATCCTTCCTCGGCGGCGCCTGGAATTCGTCCGATATGGGCAGGGTGATCGAGGAGTTCGAGCAGACCCACGGCCCGCAAAGCGTCGACAACGTCTGGATCGTGCCGTTCCCACACTGGGTGGACACGCGCCTGCCGGCCGTCTGGGCGGGAATCCCCAACCGGGACATGGCCATGTGGCGCGAGAATCTGCCAACTACGCTAGAATTACCCGAGCCTAAGATGTTCCTGGTGAAGGCCCATGTGGACGACCCGAAC
>DATAKV010000207.1:0-6057 GCA_036261375.1 Anaerolineales bacterium | reverse complement strand
AGGCGACTCCCTTTCTAAAATAGAACATCTCCCAATAACTAAAAATCATTTTCACATCATGTATTTAAGAATTATTCGAGTACTCATACTTCTGGTATTGTCTGCCGCATGTACACAGATTCCGGAGGAGAGTGTTACAGAGGCGCCGGTCCTGTTCGTCACATCCACCCTGCCGCCCACCCGGCCCGGCCTTGTGCTGCCAACATATACCCCTCCACCTGTCACCGAGACGCCAGATCCCTTAACGCCCAGCCCGACCCCTTCCTGCCGTGACAGCGCCATCTTCGTCGAGGATGTCAACTATCCCGACCACTCGCGTCTTGAAGCCGGAGAGACATTCACCAAGACCTGGAAACTGCAAAACACGGGCAGCTGCACCTGGACCGGGTACACGGTTGCTTTTGTATCCGGCGATGACCTGGGTGCACCTGACTTAGTTACTGTTCCGGAAACCGAGGCCAGTTCCACCGTGGAGGTTTCCATGGACCTGACCGCGCCAGCGGAGGACGGCGCCTACACGGCCAATTTCGAATTACGGAATGCAGAGGGAGAAGCCATCCCGCTTGGCATCGAGCCTACGTTCTGGGTCAAGATCGTGGTCGGCGAAGGAGGCTCGACCAGCGAGCAGACCATCGGCAACTGTACCTACACCGAAAACCCGGAATACGTACAAACGCTGATCGAGCTGATCAACCAGGCCCGCGCCGACGTGGGCCGCCCCGAGCTCACAGTCAATGAGCAGCTGACCGAAGCAGCCCGCGCCCACAGCCTGGACATGGCCTGCAACAACTTCATGAAGCACAGCGGCTCGGACGGCTCGTGGACCGGCGACCGGGTCACCGAGGCGGGTTACACCGACCCCTATTACCTGGAAATCCTCGCCATCGGGCTGCCGCAGGATGCGATGAATCAATGGCGGATCGAACCCAGGGATTGGGACATGCTGATCAACTCACGTGTACGGGAGATCGGCGTAGGCTATGTCTTCTCGAAGTTCAGCGCCTATGGCGGCTACTGGACAGTGGTGATGGGAGGACCCTGATCGAAATTTCTTCTTCTGATTGCCAATTTTCAACGTTATACTGGACTGCATGCCACCTTAACGAAAGGTCCCTGAGGCTTTCAACCTTCAGGGACTTTACGATTCACTACTTTCTACTCGCCACTCTCTTCTTTATCTCCCCCACCTCGGCTGCCAGTCGGAGATGGGACTGTCCGTCAGGCGCGTCAGGTCGGTGCCATCGGGGCGGATGATGTAGATCTCGTTATTGCCATCGCGGAAGGAGGTGAAGGCGATCCACTCCCCGTCCGGCGACCAGCTGGGGCCAAGGTTGTCCCCGCCACTGGTGAGTCGTTTTATATCAGAACCGTCCGCGTTGACGGTGAAAATATTGCGGTCGCCCTGCGGCCCACGATAGAAGGCAAGCTTCGAGCAGTCAGGCGACCAGGTGCTGCGCCCGCCCATGTTGTTCAGGTCCGTGATCTGGCGGATGTCGGAGCCATCGTAGTTCATGATGTGAAGCTGGCGTGAGCCGGGACGGTTGGAGGCGAAGGCGATCATCGAGCCATCCGGGCACCAGGTGGGGTCGATGTCATCGCGGTGGGTGAGCGGCCGCGGGTTATTCCCGTCGGCACGCATGATCCAGACGCCGTTGCCGTGGTTTGTGAAGATGATCCGGTTGCCGTTGGGAGAGAGCTCCGGGGCGTACAGGGTGCCGATGCCTTCTGTCAGCTGCTCTACATCCCCACCGTTCATGCTCATGGAATAGATGTCAAACGTGCCCCGGTGCCGCGACACAAAATAGATCGTTGTTCCATCGGGCGATATGGATGGATAAAAAGCAGTCGCCTGGAAGTTCGTCAGCTGTTTACGATCGCTCCCGTCCGCGTTCATCACGCAGATCTGGTCGATCTGCTGGATGTAGCAGGTGAAAGCGATTCTGCCGCTGGGAGCGCCCTCCCCAAAGCCCGGCAGGGGAAGAGGAAAGTCCTCCACAACGGTGGGTGTGAGGATCGGGAGCTGGGTGGGCGTCAGGATGGACAAGGTGGGGGTGGCGGAGCCAGGCGTCACCGTGGCCAGCACACCGGGCTGCAGCGCGATCTGGGTTTCCGTCGGCTGCGGGCCGGGTGGATTGCGGAACGTGTAAATAAACCCGCACGCCAGCAGGCACAGTCCGATCAAACCACAGCCCAGGCCGGCGATCAGGAGTTTATCGAATGTTGCTAAAAATCGTTTGGTAGGTTCGCTCGTAGTCACTGTACAAAGTAGGACGATGAAACTTAAACGTTTGTTACTGGCTAGGTGCCTGTCCCAGAGTAATATTTCAAGCCCTGCTGCCAGAGGCGATAGCCGATGAACAGCAGAATCGCCGCAACGAACGGACCGAACCAGGCAATGTTGCCGATCTCGCGGTTGAGCAGATAGCTGGCGGGATAGAATGACGCAAACCCGTACGGGATGACCCAGGTCAATAGGATGTTGATCGCCCGGGGATAGATGGTCAGCGGGTACTGGGCGAACAGGTGGTTATCGAAGACCAGACGTGTGACCGGGACCGAGTCCACAATCCAGAAGGCGGCCACGCAGGTGATCAGGTTCAACGCGATGAAGATGAATCCGCCGCTCAGTACACCGACCACCAGCATCGCCAGCTTGGGTAAAGTCCAGACAATATCCAGCGCATACGTGGACTTGACGACCAGCGCCGCGCCGACAAGAAAATTGCCAACGCCGTCCTGGCAAAATCGGTCGGCGAGCAGGTGGAAGAGCGGGTCGATCGGGCGGACGAGGAAGCGGTCGAACCCACCCGAGCGGATGTAGACGCGTCCCAGCGTCCACAGGTTGTCGGCGAACATGTGGTTGATCGACTTGGACAGCGTGACCAGTCCGTATACCAGCAGGACTTCGTCATAGTTCCAGCCGTTCAGGCTCGGCACCTTCTGCATCACCACCCAGACCGCGGCAATGCTCGAGGCCTGCCAGACGATCGTAGAGGAAGCGCCCAGGATGAAGCTGGCGCGATATTCCATCAGCACCTTGAGACGCTGGATGAGGAAAAGCCAGTACAGGCTTAAATAACGTGTCATCGGATCCTAGCCTCCCTGCACCGTGATCTTGCGCACAGCGACCTTGAAGAACAGGGATGAAAGGATCCACATGCCGACGATCCACAGGACCTGGGTCAGCCAGACCTGCGGCGCTTCGCGGAGAGGCGTGATCCCCGTCAGCAGGCTGACCGGCACACCCAGCGCTTGGGCGAAGGGAATGGCAAGCACCACATTGCGGACGACCTCGGGCATCATCACCAGCGGGACCAGGGATCCGCTCAGGAAGAAGTTCATCCCCTCGATTAGCACGCCGAGACCCCATATCTCGGTCGTGTAGAACGTCAGGCAGGCCAGGAACCAGTAGAAGAAGAACATCACCGTGTATCCCAGCAGGGCAGAGACCAGGAACGCTCCCCACGTGGCAAGATCGGTCGGGAAGCGCAGCCCGAACAGCAGGATCGCCACGAACACCATAGGGATCTGTAAGGCCAGGCGCGTGACCAGCGTTCCCAGGCTTTGCGCGTAGTTCATGCCCTGAAAGTTGATCGGCCGCAGTAGGTGATGGATCATCATTCCCTCGCGCAGGTTGCTGCCGAACTCCCAGACCAGGTCGCTGCTGGTCAGCGGCATGAAGATGAACGCCAGCAGGATATAGCGCAACGTCTGGTCCAGGGCCAGTCCGGAGATCGAGGCGGTCTCCGCATAAATGGCCCGCCAGAAAAAGACCAGGATCGCCATGCTGATGATGTTCAGCACTAGCCCGATCCAGAACCAGATCTGGTAGGCCATGAACAGCTTGGGGATCATGGCAAAGATCGCCGTATAGGCAGAGAGATGTTGCCGTGCGGTCTGGATCATTGCGTCTCCCGTTCCAGCGCACCGTTGTAGATCTGTTTGACGATGTCGCCCAGGTCCGGCTCGGAGAGCGAGAAGTCGCTCACTTCGATCTGGTTCATCACAGAGCTGGCCACCCTGCTGGCCGTGCTGCGCGTGCGGTCAAAACGGATCTGGACCTTGTGGTCCGCTGAAGGAAGCATTTCCGCGCCGTCGGGCAGGTTCAGCCCATTGACGTTTTCCACCGTGTCGAAGGTGATCTCACGGTATTTGCCGAAGCGCTTCTTGATCGTATCGATCGGCCCGTCATAGATGATGCGCCCATCGTCGATGATTATGACGCGCCGGCACAGCTCCTCGATGTCGCCTAGGTCATGGGTGGTCAGCATCACGGTCATCCCCTTGGAAATGCATTCCGCCTTGATGAAGTCGCGGATGCGCTCCTTGACGATCAGATCGAGGCCGATGGTCGGCTCGTCCAGGTAGACAACTTTCGGCTCGTGGATCAGCGCCGCGGCCAGCTCCGAGCGCATCTTCTGCCCCAGCGACATGTTGCGGACCGGGACATTCAGCAGCTCGTCCAGCTCCAGGGTCTCGGTGAACTGGTTGAGCATCAGCCTGTACTTGACCGGATGGACATTGTAGATCCTGGCGATCAGGTTCAGCGATTCGATCAGCGCCAGGTCCCACCAGAGCTGGGTGCGCTGGCCGAACACCACGCCGATATCGCGGGCGTTGTCCACGCGCTGGCGGTGAGGATCGCGGCCAAGCACCTGGATGCTGCCGCTGGTCGGCATCAGCACCCCGGTCAGCATCTTGATCGTGGTCGACTTCCCGGCCCCATTCACGCCGATATAGCCGACGATCTCCCCGGCATCCAGCTTGAAATTGATCCCATCCACGGCCACCTTGTTCTGATACTGCGGGCGGAAGAGTCCTTTCACCGCGCCGCCCAGGCCCGGTTCCTTTTTCGGGATCCTGAATACTTTCGTGAGTTCTTTGACTTCAATAACTGGCATAAAGTTCCTTGGTTTGTTTGTAGGGCGGGTTTTCAACCTGCCATGTTCCGTGTTGACAGGTTCATGTCAGGCTGCACGCCTGGCCTACTTTGTGAAAATAGCGGGTTTGATTCTAATCCATAAATAGAAAAACAGCGGACGGCCTTTGCTGCCCGCTGTTTCTTCCAGCTCTTGTGATGCCGGATCACTTCACGACATTTTCGCCTTGTGGAGGATTTTGTTCCAATCGAGCATGTCGTTCAAATTTTCCATTGGCAATTTTCCTTCTGGCACATATCCGACGAACGCACGGTTGTAGTAGTCTTCCTCCCCATCCGAGAGCAGCTCGCTCAAACGATGCTTGAACACGCCGATTGAGGATAGACGCGGGTCATCGCTCGGCAGGGCGGTCTCGAAGGTCAGCACCACCGTTCCTTCAGCGGTCTCCGCTACCTCGACAACGGTCGCTTCGTGGATCCAGCGCAGCCATTCCATTTGGCGGGCTTTGACTCCCTTCTCGTTGGTCACCGTCCGCGTCCGGGTGATCGGGCCGCCGCGATTGTAGGCCCAGCCCGACCTTCCAAAGGTTGCCGGCAATAATCCGTGGCCGCCTTTTTTGGTGGTGATGTGCTGGGCTACCTGCCAGGCATTCGGCTCCTTGCGCACGAATCGCAGCCACAGGATGCTGGCCCCGGGTTTCAGATCGTCGGCACTCGCCGGCTTGACCAGATAGGCATTTGGATTCGTGCTCTCCATCTTCTGGTACCACTTGGGCTTGGCGGTCAGGCCGCCGTCGGGGGAATGACCGCGCAGGTGCTGAATGTGCTCGGCCACCTCGTTGCAGACGGCGCGCGTTACGATCAGTTTATCGGAGCGGTCATGTTCCTCACGCCAGCCGGTCACGAATTTGTTCTTCCACTCGTTCAGCACCTGGCGCAACTCGGAATCACGCTTGGAAAATTGCTGGCCTACCTGGCCGGAAGCAGGCTTCTCCCAATCCTTATCGATCACTTCGCTGATGCGCAAATCGGTGAGCTTGACGATCTCCTTCCACATCCAGTCCGGCAGTTCGTTTTTATAGGTCATCAGCTCATCGTAGACCGTGTCTGGTTCGAGCAGGTCGATCTCATAATTGCTTTCATCGGTGCGCAGGTTGATCAGCGCGCTGCGCTGGTGG
>DATAKV010000190.1:0-4343 GCA_036261375.1 Anaerolineales bacterium | reverse complement strand
GTGTGGGATTCTTGTCCTCGTTCCCAAACAGCCCCAGGATCGGGCATGACAGATCTTTGGTGTAATCGAGCGGTGAGACAGGGCGCTTGGCATCGAGTTGTTCGGGGGTCATAACCACGTTCCCGCCCCAGCAGTCCACGACCGCGTCGAAACCCGGGACTCGGCAGGCCGCCAGGTAGGCATGCCGTCCGCCGGAGCAAGTACCAAAAATGCCGACTTTTCCATTGCTGTACGGAAGCTTACGCAGGTACTTCAGCGCGCCAGCCAGGTCTCCGACCGCCTGGTCATCCGGGATTCCGCCTTCGCCGCGAACTTTTGCCGCGACATCCTCCGGGGTACCGTGTCCGGCACGGAAGTACAGGTTGGGCGTAAGCGTGACATACCCGTGATTCGCGAACTTGAAGGTCGCTTCCCGGTACCACTCATCCCAGCCAGGCATGTGATGGACAAGCACCATGGTCGAAAAGGGGCCTGCTCCCAGCGGGCGCGCCATGTAGGCGTTGATCATGTCTCCGTTGGCACCGTTTATCGTTACTGTTTCCGCAAGAATGCCTTCATACATATCCGTCCGGTACATCCTCAACCTCCTCTGCTGGATCTAAGTCTATGCTGATTTCCGTGAAGCGCTTATCCTTTTCGCATGGCCTCGCGGATGTGGCGATAGCCAATCAGGATCAGGTTCTCGTTTTCGATGAACCTCTTCAGTTCATCGCTCATAAAAGTTTCGTAATTTGCTACCCGACTTTGCCAGTCCCAGGCAATTGCCCGAAGCTCCGGGGTGTCGACAGAGGGATGCAGGATGAAGTGGGTTATGCCTTCCGGCAGGCTGCCAAGCAGTTTCTTCGCCGTTTCGAGTTGCCCCTGCGATTCCATAAGCGGCATGGCGACCAGGCCTTCGAGCATCGGCATGCCCATCTCGATCAATTGATTCATAACAGGTTCATACGCCTGCAAGTCTGCCAGGCTGATTCCCATCATATCCATTCCCTCAGCGTCGATCCGTGGAAGCATATTTGGAAGAAAGCGCACCGCTGCGGCCTGGATATAGGATTGGATGAAGAGTGGACTCATGATCGTGCCCATGTGGGAGTCAACGTGGGTCACATCGATCCCCGCCGCGATGGCGCGATCGATCTGCGCATTTAGCTCTGCGGCCACAGCCTCCGGTTTGGCAGATTGATATACATCCGGCTGCCAGTGATGGAAGTACCCCTGCTCATCGAGCAGCCCCGACTCCGGGTCCAGGGTAGACAGCGGCCGCCAGCGATAGGAGTCCCATTCCGAGTTGAGCGTGGCATGAACTCCCATATCCATATCCGGATGTTCCCGGCACATTTGGGCGACCGCTGGAAACCAGGGACACGGCACCATGACAGCACCCGAGGTAATGGTGCCAAACTGCCAGAGATCCTGAAAGGCTTGGATGGAGGCCTGACACATTCCTATATCATCCGTGTGAAGGATGACCAGCCGATCTGTAGATGAATATCCTAATTTTTGAAGAAACGGATTAGTTGCCAATTCTAGATTCCCTTATTCATTTGGATTTCCTGACTATGGGGACCAACCGCATCGTTACGATCTGGTAAGGTTTTATGTGGAGTTGGATGGAGTTGTTTTCGATGCTCAATTCGGACTCGTTTTCCTCCATAAGATTTGTTTTCCAGGCTGCCTTTATTCCGAATCCTGCGCGGACCTGGACCGGTCCCCGCTTCCTCTGGCTCTCGTACAGGCGGACGATGATCCCGTTCCCATCCTCAGCACGCTTGACCGTCTCGATGATCACACTGGCTGAGGATGTGGAAACGAGTGAACCGAGACCCGGCGGTCGAGTCTGAGAGCTTTGATCTACGTTTCTCGACCTGTACACCAGGATGGGATCGTTTAATAGGTAGGCTTCTCGCTGGGTGGCTTCATCCCAGGGGCCGCGGTGAGGATAGATGCTGTATTTGAATTGATGCTCACCCACATCTGCCATGGGGTCTGGCATGGTGGGGGAGCGAAGCAGAGTAATGCGGATCACGTTTCCAAGAATATCGTGTCCATACTTACAGTCATTAAGGAGGCTCACGCCGTAATCTCCCTCACTCAAATCGACCCATTTGTGGGCGCAGGTCTCGAAGCGCGCCCAGTCCCAGCTGGTGTTTCGATGGGTCGGCCGCTGCACATTTCCCCACTGGATCTCATAGGTTGCCTGCGGCGCAAGCACCTCCACCGGGAATGCTGCTTTGAGCAGGATATGGCGTTCATTCCACTCGATATGGGTGTCGAAATCAAGACGGGGTGAATTGTGGCGCAGGGAAATCCGCTGGGTATACGGACTGTTCAATATGTGGCGCTTGATCTCCAGGGTTTGACAGAGCTCGCCTCGTTCCACCCAGCGGATGGAGGAGGCGGGCTCAGCCAGCCACATTTTGTCGTCATAAAACATTTCGATGTCCCAGGCATCCCAATCGCTGGGGCGATCTTCGAATGCCTGAAACTGGTTGGCTACCGAGCCGTATGCCAGCACCTCGCGGTTGGCTGACTTGTCGAAGATCCGGGTGATGTCACCGGCGGAGTTGAACTCAACGCGCAGGAACCCGTTTTCCAAAACAAAATCGTCGGAAAGAGGTTCGTTTGGACTCTCGGATGGAGTTGTTCCGGAGAATAACCGCAATCCAGTCAAACTATAGGGAGGCAGCTCGCCGGGATCCAGCCATAGACCTGAATCCGCGGCTTGAATGGGAACCGGCCTCCCGTCGCGCGTGAAGCGCTGGAATGAGTCGCCAGGGAGAAAAACCGGGCCGATTTGGACGAACGAAGTCGCGTTGACCAGGAGCAGATCTGCATCCAATCCCCGGGCGATTTCACCCAACGCATCGTCGCGGAGTTGAGTCACATCCCTGGCTAACTGTGCATACTGTTGCTGCGACTCTTCATAAACCGGCCCGATGCTCGAGCCGGGAATAATGTCGTGAAACTGATTGAGACAAACCGTGCGCCAGGCCGCCTGAAAATCAGACAGTGGGTATTGATATGCGGAAACGAGGGATGCATATGCTGCGATAAATTCTGCATCGTGCATAAGAAATTCGCTCTTCCGGTTGGCCCGCTTGTTGCGGGCCTGGGTTGTATACGTGCCGCGGTGGTATTCGAGGTAAAGCTCACCGTTCCAGACCGGCATCATTTTTGCATCCGCCTGTAGGGCGATGGTTTCAAAGAATTCCTTCACGCTCGATTGTTTTACCTGGGGCAAGCCCGGGAATTGCTTCATGACCTCGATGTTCTCCAGCATCTCGCACGTCGGGCCGCCGCCGCCATCACCAAAACCATATGCCATGAGAAGATCGCGGTGCAGTTCCTTCTGCTGGAAATTCTGCCAGGTTCCCAGCGCTTCCTTGGGATTCGCCATGGCGTTGTAGGTGCTTGCGTACTGGCTGCCAAAATCCTTAACGGTACTGAAATGGGTCAGGACGCGGGTCCCATCGATGCCCTGCCAGAGGAATGTGTCGTAGGGCAATCGATTGTACTGGCTCCAGCCGATTTTGATGGTCATGAAATAGTCCAAGCCGGCCTGTTTGATCAACTGGGGGAGCGCCCAGGCATACCCGAAGACATCGGGAAGCCACAACACGGGACTCTCCACCTGCTGACCGAAATGCTCGCGGAAGAAAGTCCTTCCCAGCAGGAACTGACGTGCAAGGGATTCGGCGCCGCTCAAGTTACAATCCGCCTCGACCCACATTCCCCCGATCGGTTCCCATCGGTTCTCTGCAATCCTCTGTTTGATTGCCTCGAACAGCTCAGGCTGGTCTTCCTTGATGTACTGGTAGAGCTGCGGCTGGCTCTGGGTGAAATGGTACTCCGGGAACTGCTCCATCAACCGAATCACGTTGTGGAAGGTACGCTCGGCTTTCCTCCGGGTTTGACCGAGTGTCCACAGCCAGGCAATATCAATGTGCGCATGACCCGTAGCATGGATGACTGCGTCCATCGCAGCGCCGGAGGCTTCGATGCCGGACCGCAATTGGTCTGTGGCTGGTTCCACGCTGGCATAGAATTCATCGCAGTCCAGTGGATGGCGGGTATCGATGGTGATAAAAGCTTCGTTCAGCGCGGTCAACAATCCGTAACGAGCGGGATGGTTTTCATCCAGGTTTTGAGCCGTTTCCAGTGCCACGCGGGCCAGAACGATGAAATCGCGAGTCGGCTGATGAATCTGTACGAGCTGGCATTGCCGCATGTAAAGCCTTGTATAGATATCCCCTTTGGTTGCTCCTCCAAGACCGGTCCAGCCGTGAATAGCGAGAGTATGCTGTTTTCCATGTAACCATTCGGGATTTAACAGAATTTCCTGGTGA
>DATAKV010000173.1:0-2286 GCA_036261375.1 Anaerolineales bacterium | reverse complement strand
TGCTGGATGAGCACACCGCACCGGAAATGCGTGTTCGCACACCCGTGACTGGCGAGGCGCTGTGTCAGGTGTTGCCAAGCGGACCGGGCTTCGAGCATACCAACAATCTGATGTACTTTGTGGCTCTGATGCATACGGCACGGCGCCGCATTACCATCGTTAACCCGTACGTGGTACCGGATGAACCCCTGCTGCTGGCGCTGACATCCGCCGCCCAGCGCGGCGTGGAAGTGAACCTCATCGTTTCGGAGATCGGAGATCAATTCCTGGTCTATCATGCCCAGGGTTCCTACTACGAAGAGTTGTTGAAAGCCGGAGTGCACATCCACCGTTACAAGGCGCCGGTGATATTGCACTCGAAATCGATCAGCATCGATGACGACATTGCCGTGATCGGCTCGAGCAACATGGACATCCGCTCCTTCCACCTCAATCTGGAGGTCACACTGGCCTGCTACGATCCCCGGGTCGTTGCCGATCTGCGGGAGATCGAAGAGGAATACTTACGCTGCTCCCGTCCATTGGAGCTGGAGTTCTGGCAGGCTCGTCCGCTGCACCTCAAGCTCTTTGATAACCTGGCGCGGTTGACATCTGCTTTACAATGACGTTTCTCAAAACGCCAGTTTGGAAAACACAACGTTGGAAATATTCAGACCCATCTATAGAGGTAATGTAACGTGCCAATGACTTTCCCTGCTCATCAAGGATTGATCCTGCCCGTGGTGCGTCGGTGGCCCCGTTCCTTTGACGCGCTTGCGCTATCCGTGGGCGCTGCCATGCCAGATATTACCGACACCATCCTGGGGTTTCCGCTCAACGGATATTTCAAGCAGTGGTACGGTCACTCGCTGCTCGGCGTGTTCACGCTGGACCTGGGGCTCGGCTTAGCGATCACCTGGTCGATCGCCATGCTCGCCAGACGTTTGTTCAGGAACCGCACGGTCCCCCAAGGTTTGCAGCCATTTTTTACGGACCCGCTGCCAGACGGCGTCCCGGAGCGGGCTGGGAGAGGACATCGGGTTCCCCTCCGCCTTTGGAGCTTTTCCGTCTTCGTCGGCATTCTTTCCCACATTGGGTTTGATCTCATATCTCACGATACAAATCTGTTGCTCTATCCGTGGGCGGAGGATCCACACTGGCTGCCAGGCTGGTGGTACACCATCTGGTTCAGGCTCCGCCCGTTACACGTGTTTGGGCGATCGTATGCCGTGGGTGTCTTCAGTATCATCTGGGGCCTGTTGACGCTGATTGGCATCTTTTCATTTATTCGCTTCCTGAGTCCAAAACAGAAAGATAAAATTTGAAAAAGGCCCGTACGTGTAGCGCGGATGGAACAGGCTGCGCTGAGCCAGTTTTTCGATGATCCATCCTGTTTTGCGACACCGCCTCACATTGTAAAAGGGCGACACTTTTTTTAGGCGGAATGCGCGCAGAGTAAAATGGATGTCGATGTCCGCGGGTAACTCTTCCGTTCAAAGCGTCAAACTCACCGGGTTCAGGCTGCGGGCCGCCCGCGCCGCCTGGACCGGCATGGCGGTCTTCACGGTCTTCCTGTTCATCGCCGGCATCCGGCCCTCGTTCGAGATCGGTTTGCGCCTGCTCCCTGAATCGCAGGATGCGCTCAGGGCGGCCGGTCTTTCCCTGCAGTTCCCCGCCTACGTGTTCGTCATCATGGATATCCTCACCGTCCTCTTTTTCGGGATCGTGGCGCTCATCCTGGTCTGGCGGCGCGGGGACGAGCTGGCGACCCTGGTAGTGGCGTCCATGCTGCTGTTCACCGGCGCCCTGTACACGGGTCCCACCGCCAACGCAAACCTGCCGCATCTCGCCCTTGCCATCCTGCCGGGCATGGCCGAAAGCATGCAAATCTGGTTTGTCTATCTCTTCCCGGATGGAAAACCGATCCCGCGCTGGATCTGGTGGATCCTGATCCTGCTCCCGGTCTGGCGCATCGGCATCTGGTTCGCGGACTACATCCCGAACTACAAAGCGGAGTTCCACACGGCGGAGAATTACGGTCACACCGCCCAGCAGGCCTGGGATATCGGGCTCTTCCTCCTCCTGCTTGCAGGAGGGATTGCGGCGCAGGTCTACCGCTATCGCAAACTCTCCACGCCCGTGCAAAGACAGCAGACCAAGTGGGTGTTGTTCGGCATGATCGTCACGGTCTTGTTCGTCGGCACGTACGTGGTGGTGTTCAATGTGCTGGGCTATGGAAAAAACCCGTCCCTGGTCCTTTCGCTCGTTGCGCGCGTCCTGCGGCAGGTCTCCCTGATGATCGTGCCT
>DATAKV010000168.1:0-10518 GCA_036261375.1 Anaerolineales bacterium | reverse complement strand
GTGGCATGATCCAGCCCGCCCAGCAGATAGAGAAGCGTGCTCTTGCCTGACCCGGATGGCCCCATGACCACCGTGAAGGTATGCGCATCGATATCCAGATCGATACCATCCAGGGCCCGGACGACCTGTCCGCCCATGTGATAGTGCTTCGTCAAGCCTTTGATTCGGATGAAGGGTTCGGCCATACTAAAAGAAGGGGCGCTGGATGGCTTGCCCACCCCCGCCGGATGTTAAGGTTGCCAAACCAGCCTGTGCCATCAGAATCAGCAGCATAATGGCGGCAACCCCGATCACGGCCTTGCCCCGGGGCAGTCCGTCGCCCATGGAAAAACCGATCATCAGCAGCAGGATATACCAGATGACAAAAATATCCAGGCGGGCAAGCAGTTGCGGAAAGAACCCGGCACTCATGGCAAAACCTGAGAGGCCGGGGCTGTTGATCGCATGTCCCTCGACCAGCATATAGATCACCCGCAGCACATCGCGGAGTGCAAATGGAAGGCTTGCCCAGGCCGCAATATTGAGCGCACCCTGCATGGAACCCCGCCCACCGAGCAGGGTCGAGCCAAGGTGGAGAAGGCCTGCTACCAGGACCCAGCCAGCCCATAAGCCACCCCAGGCTCGCACCAGGGGAAAGATATACATGAAGGTAGGGCCCTGGGTCGCCTGCTGGGCTCGCATATAGTTTTCCTGCATTTCAGGCGTCCACCATTGCCAGTCAGGCGGCATTTGCACTTCACCCATCATGGCTGCACGTGTTTTCAGGTAGCCGGCAACCAGGACGACGAGCAGGGCTGTTACACTCAGAACAAGCATGGGCGTCAGCCAGGTTGCTTTGGACTCACCTGCCAGCTTTTTAAAAAAACGGCTCGGGTGGGTCAGGACCGACAGGATGCGCGAAAGGTCGAAACGACGGGAAGACTGTCTTTCAAGGGAGATATCTGTCATAGGACGATGGAGTTGGATCTGGTAGAAAGGTGTTCTTTTTACCCCGCAAAGGGTTTTGGAAGACGCTGGGTTCGATCACAAAGATTCTAACATGCTTTGAACCCTCCACATTACCGCTTGTCTCAAAAGTAATTAAACTTGTCTAGTGCGTTTGTAGGCTGAATCTTAAATCCTAAGGTTAGATAATTATGCGGCACTCTGTAAACGCCAAAACGACCGGATTGGTTCCCGGCATTTTAGAGTGGATATCTGATTTGTATAGCTTTCAGAGGAGGTTCTGCATCATCTGGCGGACAGTTTCGATCTCATCCTGATTTACAGTATGTCCCATGCCCGGATACAAGCGCTTTGTCACGTTCCCGCCCAGCTGTTGCATGAAGTCAGCCGCCTGATCCACCCGGTAGGCCGGTATGTGAAAATCGCTGTCGCTGCAGCCCAGGAAGACAGGTGTGCCGTCCAGTGAGCCGGAGGCGGGACGCGGCAAATCGTCAGGTCCGATCAATCCGCCGCTCAAGCCAACAACTCCCCCGTAGCGGCGGGCATGGCGCGCCGCAAATTCCAGAGCGAGACAGGCCCCCTGTGAAAATCCAAGCAGCATGACGCGCTCCGGTGGGATGCCGGCCTGGAGAACAAGTGAATAGACATCCTGCACAATCTGCAGTGCAGAAGATAACCACGGCTCATTCTGTTCCAGCGGAGCCAGGAAGCGTTCCGGATACCAGGTATTTCCTGCCGCCTGGGGAGCCAGGAAGGCGAACTCCGGCTGGTTGACTTCGCCGGCAAGCGACAAAATATCCTGCGCGCCCGCCCCGCGTCCATGCAGCATCAACATGGCGGCGGCGGCTCGCTCGAGCGGCTCCCCTGCGGCATATACGGGCTGGCCCTGGTGAGGGTGCTGGAGGGAGTTTTGCATCAGGAACCGGCCATCGTCAGGGGATCGAAAAGGTCACTGGCTGCTTTCTCCTGCCCATTTGGGACTGGAGGATAGGCACGCATGAAATCCTCCTTCTCACCAAAGACGCGTGTGACAAAACCCATCAGCCCGCTCCGCATCCCTACTCCGCCCTGGGAAGCGTGTTGTGCCCCGGCTTCATGCTTGATCTCCGCCACAGACCGGATGTCCAGCCGTACGTGGACCGGGAATTCCACCTCGGCCAGCTCCTTCAAGTCGATATCACCGTTGCGCCCCCATTTGCGCGGATCCTTGCCAAGCAGAGGCATGAGACGGGTCATCCACTTCAGGAATTCGCGCGGGAACACCTGGTAGTACAGCGCCTGGGGCTTGAAAGGCGCCCCCGCTTCGGGATGGAAGGAAGCATCGTCCGACCGGTCGAATGCCAGCTTGGTCGCCAGGTGCACGTGGATGTGATCGGGATGTTTATAGCCGCCGATTGGGTCGAAGGTCAGGACAAGATCCGGCTTGAGCTCGCGGATATACTTCACGATCCGTCCGGCGACTTCATCGACCGGGTGGTTGATCTGCGCATTCGGATGCTTGTTATCCTCCATCCCGGGCATGCCTGAGTCGCGATAGCCGAGAAAAAAGACTTCCTTCAACCCCAGATGTTTTGCGGCGCGCAGCAGCTCGTCCGTGCGCAGTTCGGCCGTATCCTTGAAGCCGTTGAGATACTCGGCATCGACGGTCCCGGCTTCGCCGCGCGTGGCACAAACCAGGTAGGTGTTATAGCCCCTGCGGGCGTAGAGTGCCAGTGTGCCGCCCAGCCCAAAGGATTCATCATCCGGGTGCGCCAGCACGGCTAAAATTGTTTTCGTCATGTTTCCTCGTATAATGTTTGAAAGTGCCATAATTCCAGACGACCACTGGATTAGAAAAATTACAGGAGACGGTATGAAATTTGAGACCCTTGCGATCCATGCGGGTCAGGAGCCCGACCCGAACAACGGCGCGGTCATGACGCCGGTCTATTTTACATCCACCTACATGCAGGATGGTGTCGGCCGGCCGCGGCAGGGATATGAATATTCACGCACAATGAACCCGACCCGTAAGGCATTACAGGATTGTCTGGCCGCACTCGAAGGCGGGAGCTTCGGGCTGGCATTCGCCTCCGGCATGGCCGCGACCGATACCGTCCTCCGCCTCCTGGAGGCGGATGCCCATGTACTGGCAGGCAACGATGTCTACGGCGGTACCTTCCGCCTGTTCGACAAGGTGCTGCGCCGCTTCCACATGGATTTCACCTTTGCCGACACAACCGATCCCGAATCGGTGGCCGAAGCCATGACACCGTCCACGCGGCTGGTCTGGCTCGAGACGCCGACCAACCCCTACCTGCGCATCACCGATATCCGTGCCGTGGCCGAGATCGTCCATGCCCATCTCAACCGGCCGCTGCTCGTGGTGGACAACACCTTCGCCACACCCTACCTACAGCAGCCGCTTGAGCTTGGCGCGGATATTGTCGTCCACTCGATGACCAAATATCTGGGCGGCCACTCGGACGTGGTCGGCGGCGCGGTGATCGTGAAAGACCCTGAGCTTGCCGAGCGGCTTTATTTCCTGCAGAACGCGGTGGGCGCGGTGATCGGACCGATGGACTGCTTCCTGGTCCTGCGCGGTATCAAGACCCTGCCCCTGCGCATGGACCGCCACGCCGAGAACGCCGCGGCCGTCATCGAATTTCTCGAAGAGCATCCCAAGGTGGAGCGGCTCATCTATCCCTTCCACGAGTCGCACCCCCAGCACAAAATCGCCAGACTGCAAATGCGAAACGGCGGCGGGATGATTTCCTTCATCATGAAGGAGGGACGCGGTGCCGCAATAAAAATGGTCGAAAGCACCCGGATCTTTACCCTCGCCGAATCGCTGGGAGGCGTCGAGTCGCTGATCGAAGTCCCGGCGGCGATGACGCACCTTTCGGTGGCCGGCTCGCAGCTCGAGGTCGAGGCGGGTCTGGTTCGATTGTCGGTGGGGATCGAGAATAAAGAGGATCTGATCGACGATCTGAAACAGGCGCTGGAGTTTGCCTGATACCGAACCCGGGTAAGCTTTAAGCGTTTGGAAAATTGTTTACGATAAGGCGTGGATCGCCACCAGGGTGACGTCGTCGTCCTGCTTGGCGCCGCTCTGGTAGAGCATCAGCGAGTCGAAGAGCTGGTCGCAGCCGGATTGGGCGGTGACAGGACCCAGTCCCGCCATGGTCTGTTTGATCTTTTCCAGCCCGAATGGCTGCCCCTTCGGGTTCCGGCAGTCTGTCATCCCATCGGTGAACATGACGAGCAGGGAATCCTTGGGCAGATGGACGCTGTATTCATCGAGGGTAATATTCTCCCACAACCCCAGGGCCATGCCGGGCTTGTGCGGCAGGCGATGTACCTCTCCGTTTGGAGTCAGCATCAGCGGTGGCTCATGCCCGGCCCGGGCGTAGACGAATTCCCCGGTATTGATATCCAGAACCCCATATAAAGCCGTGACGAACTGGGTCGACTTTTCAAGGCGTGTGATATGGCGATTGACCCGCCTCAGCACATCGCCGGGCGATATGATGCTGTCTGCCTCGGCGATGATCAGGGCGTGTGCCCGGGCCATAAAGATAGCCGAAGGGACGCCCTTGTCGGCTACATCGCCGATCAGCACCCCGATCTTGTTGGTATCCAGGATGAAGACATCGTAAAAATCGCCTCCGACCTGGCGGGCAGGCAGGATACGCCCGCCAAAATCATACCCATCCACGAGCGGGAGCGCGTCGGGCAGGATCGACATCTGGATCTCGGCAGCGACTTTTAGCTCGCGCTCGAGACGCTCCTTTTCGATCAGCTGCTCCTGGGCGGCCTTGAGCTCATCAAACGCCTGCTGGAGCTGGCGGTTCTTTTCGGTCAGATCGCGGAAGGTGGAAACGTTGGTATTGTCCAGGCGGTGGCTGAGCACACTGACCATCGTGCTGGCCAACTGTGGGTGCTGGTGCAGCAGGTCCAGCAGCTGGGCCCGGCTCATGCTCAGCAGGACCACATCCCCATGCGCCCGGACGCTGGCCGTACGAGGCGCTCCGGTGACCAGACTCATTTCGCCGATATATTCACCCTGCGGCACGCGGTTGAGGATCAGTTCGTTGTCGGTATCCGGGGCCATCAGGATCTCGAGGTCCCCGCTCACGACGATATACATGTTCTCGCCCGGGTCGCCCTCACGGAACAGGATCTCCCCCGATTTCAAATTGACAATTTCCAGCTGGGCCATGATGCGGTCCAGCTCGTCTTCGGGCAGGTCGGTAAAAAATGGGATGCGGGCCAGCAGGTTTGTTGACATACGTGTTTTCTATTTTACACGAAACCCGAATATTCTATGCAACCCACATATCGAAGGCGAACAGCATCGCCAGGACGCCCATCAAAAGCAGGCTGAGGATGGTCCAGGCGCGGTCGAACACCGGGTTTCGTCCCCAGCCAGCGAGGGCGATGAATACCGCCGGTGCTCCCAGGATATAACGATGAATGCCCTGGGCGGGACCGCTGCCCCACGAGATCAGAACCACAGCAGCGCTGAACCAGCCTATTTCCGGGTATCGCTTGATGCAAACGATACAGGCCGCGATCGCAATGGCAAGACCCAGAAACTCCGTAAAGTAATAGGCAGTGTGCTGGGGCTCCGTTCCACTCACCATCGATCGAAAGGCCTCCGACCATGTAAAGAACGATTGCCCCAGGGAAAGAAATCCGCGACCGAAATAGTTCGCCTCGATGTAATCGAACGCCAGACCCAGGTAGGAAAACTTCCATATGAGGAATGCGATCAAGGGTGAAAAGGCAAGCAGGGCATGATAAAGAGGCCGGAGAGGAATCCCTTCATGAAAGATCTGGCGCCATTCCAGGTCCAGATCCAGCCAGTCGCCGTTTCGGAACCAGGCAGCCAGCATAGGAATGATCAACAGCACACCGACTGCCCGGGTCAGCGTGGCAGCCACCCCCAGCAGCGCGGCGGCAAGCCATTGCTTTCGTTTCAGCAAGGCCAGGCAGCCGAATGCCAGGCCAACAAATAAACCCTCTGTGTAGACCTGCAGGAGGAAAAAGCCGGTCGGAAAGATAATCAGATAAAAAACGGCGCGCAGCGCGCCCTCGTCACCGAGTAAATCGCGGGCGAGGTCATAAAGCGCCAGCATACCCAACAAAGCCCCCAGACCAGAAACTATCACCCCGGCCAGCGCAGCGGTGGCAATCGGATTCATTCCAAAGATTTGCAGTGGGAAGGCAAAAACCCTGATCATCAGCGGATAGAACGGAAAGAAGGCATAGCTCAGCGACAGGTTTTCGCTTAAATTCGTCCCCGACTGGATTACGCTTCCACCCACGATCGTTGTGGTGACACCGGAGGGTGTGAGGTGGGGAGAACGAGGGTCGTCGTACCCGCCGACAGCTATCGCCAGGTAGTACTCCGAATCCCATGCGGTCTGATTGTTCATAAAAGGTTCAAGCAGGTAAACATGCCCCAGCTGGTAGCCTTCGTTCGTGAATCTGGATGTCCAATCCTGGGCGCGATCGGGATATTTCAGGTCAAGGCGCGCTGTAGCCCAGGCCTGAAAGCCCAGAACGATGATCACCCAGGCAAGCCACAATAAAATGATGATGCGGGTTGGTTTCATGATTCTACTTCTCGATCTGCGTCACGATCATATCCTGCATGAAGAAGCGCTGGGAAAGCAGCAGCACGATCACAGGCACGACCATCACCACCAGCGCGCCGACCATCAGCGCTTCCGGTGTAAAGAAGAAGCTCTGGCTGCGCTGCACGCCGAAGGAGATCATCTGCAGGTTCGGGGATATACCCAGATACAGGCTGGACATGCGTGTTTCATTCCAGATGTAGAAGAAATGCAGCAGGGCAACCGTAGTTACGACCGGGACGGACTGCGGCAGGATGACCGAGATCAGGATTCGCAGCGGCCCCGCTCCGTCGAGCATGGCGGCTTCGTCCAGGTCCTTCGGAATGCTTTTGAAATTCTGGCGCAGCAAAAAGATCAGGATGGCACTGCCGAAGAAATGCGGGACGATCAACGGCAGCCAGGTACCGATCCAGTTCAGCATATGGCCGCTGAAGAGATAATAGGTGGGCACGAGCGTGATATTGCTCGGGATCATGATCGTGGCAATGAGCAGGAAGAAAATATACTTCCCGCCCGGGATGCGGAAACGAGAAAAGCCATAGGCCACGCAGATGGAGGAGAACAACACGCCGATCTCGCTGATCAGGGCGACGATGAGCGTGTTCTTGAGCAACAAGGGCAGCTTGGTGATGCCAAGAAATTCCCTGAAGTTATCCAGGGTCGGCTGGAAACGATAGACCGCCTTGAGCCCGCGCCACTGTCCCCGCCAGACGATCGGTCCCGCCTCGGGATGCTGGGGGTCGATGAACTCGCTGGATTGGCGACCAGGCTTGTACAACGCCCAGTGCTTTTCACCCTCAGCGGTAGGGACCTTGTATATGACAAGGTCCTTTCCTTCATAATTGAGCTTTTCCCGTACCGAAGGCAGGATGGGTGCGTTCGCATCCAGGAACTGGTTTTGCGGCGTCAGCGAAGCGATCACCATGAACGGGAGCGGCGAGAGGTAGGCCACCAGGAACAGGAACATAAACAGGTTCAGCAGCGACGTGCCGGTGAAGTCCCATAACCGGAAGGTCAGCCGGGAAACATCCCGATTGCGCTTAAAAATCCTCACGGTCATCCTCCTCTGGGAAATACACCCAGCGCCTGGCCGAACGGAACAGGAGGAGGGTCAGGGTCATCATCACCGCGAACGTTACCCAGGCGAGCGCGCTGGCATAGCCAAGGTCGCTTTGCGAGAACATCATGCTATTGATATAGCTTTCCATGGGCGAAAGACTGAAGGAAAGGATGTAGCCGCGGTCCAGCAGCACTGCACCGCCGAACGCACCGGTCAGGTTGACGACCAGGGTGAAAAAGATGGCCGGCGAGATCATCGGCAGGGTGATCATGACAAAACGGGCCAGGGGACCGGCGCCGTCTACCCGGGCCGCTTCGTAGATCTCGTTCGGCACACTTTCCATCGCGCTGTAGATGATCAGGAAGCCGGGGCCAATGCTCCACAGGGCCATGAATGGCAGCAGCAGGCCAAACCCCTGGATCGGAGGCAGGTCCATGGGCCGGAAGATCAGCCGCTCCGCATACTGCAGGGTCCCCAGGAAGATGAAAAAGATCGAGGTGGAAGGGATGATGCTGGTCATGAAGATCAGCGTCCGCGAGATGCGCTTGTTCTTGAGGCGCGCGCTTGTAAAGATCGCGGCCAGGACTAGGGCGACAATCATCTCCAGGGGGACCGTCAGCAGGAAGTAGCCCAGGGAGCCGAACAGGCTGGCACCTGCAGCCGTATCATTCAGGAACCGGGCATAGTTTTCCAGTCCGATGAACTTCGTCTCTTCGGGCGCCAGCATTCGAAAATCGGTCAGCGAGAAGATCAGCGCAGCCAGGATCGGCAGCGCCTTGAGTAGTACAAAACCGATCAGCCAGGGAGAGAGGAACAACAGCCCGATCCGGGCTTCCTGCTCAAGCCGTGTGCGCTTGCGAGGGGGATTCTTCGTCAACGCCCCGCTTTGGTTCACAAGATCCATAAGGGCTCTTTTCCTAGAATTCGACGACTTCCTTGCCCGCCAGTTTATCCTGGATCCGTTCGACGACGGTTTCCAGATGGTTCTGCTTGTGCACAAAATCCAGGTCATCGGTCCGGATGGTGAGGACCGGGCACATGTCGAACGCGCCCAGCCAGTCGTTGTAGAACGAGTCAAGCAGGCTTAGATATTCAGGCGTGATTCCCGTCTCCATGTTGCGGGCCCGGCTCCGGATGCGGTCCATCAGCACGTTCACCGGAGCCTTAAGATAGATCAGCAAGTGAGGCCGGGGCAGGCTGGCGACCACGAGCTCGAAGAGCCGGCGGTAGGCCAGATAATCACGCTCCGCCACATCGCCCATGTGGTGCAGGGCGCGAGCAAAGATGTAGAAGTCTTCGTAGATACTCCGGTCGAGGATCGCCGAGCGCGGGTCGCGGATCGCGTCCATGTACTGTTCGGCGCGATGTCCCAGAAAGAAGACCTGTAAATGGAATGCCCAGGCGCGCATATCCGAGTAAAAATCTGCCAGATACGGGTTGTCGGCCACCGACTCATATCCTGTCCACCAGCTCAGTCGTGAACCGATCCGCTCGGTCAGCGACGTCTTCCCCACTCCGATGTTGCCTGCCACTACAACGATGTGCTTGGTCATGTGCGCCTCAAAGATGAAGATGGGGAGAGTATAGGCGGACCCAACAAATTTGTCGAGACCAAGCTAGCCGGAATGTGCGATAATTCCGGCAATAAGGAGATTTGATGACTGCCAATTTAAGAATCAGAGATGCTTCGGGATGGACGATGTTCATCTTCGGTGTTCTTGCGCTTCTTCTCGGACTCGTCGGCCTGATCCGCCCCGAGCTGCTATTATCGATCCTAGGCTTTTCCGTCCTGGACCGGGCAGCCCGCACCCCGGGTGACTACACGCTAGTTTTTATGATCGCTTCGGCGATGGCTTCGTTCAATATTGGGGCTTACTATATTCTCGCCGCGCTGAACGACCTTAAACCCTTTTACAAATGGACAGCCATTTTCCGTTGTATAACACCGGTCGTTTTTACAGTCGCAGTCATCCAGGGCCTGGCGCCAGCCCGTTTTCTTGGGGTCGCGGCCTGGGAGCTGGCCGGTGCGATCGCAACCGGGCTCGCCCTCTGGCTGGAACACAGGAAAGTACAAAATCGAGGTGGGCATGCGCTCAACATGGATCGAACATAAAGGAAAAAAGATCTTTTATCAGGATTTCTCCAAGCATTTCTACAATTCGGCAGCCGTAAAGGCCGAATTGGAGGAAGTTCAGAAGGTTGTCACGTCGCAGCCCAGGGATTCGGTGCTGGTCCTTTCCGATTTCCGCGACACATCCGTAGGCAGCGACCTGCTTTCCTCGATGAACGCCGCCTCGGCTGCGACCAAATCCTATGTCCGCCGCACGGCCGTCCTGGGTGTGACAGGGATGAAGCGCAAGTTGGCCGACCTGCTGACCGCCCTGACCGGCCAGCCGCTGAAATATTTCGACGATATCGAATCGGCCAAAAACTGGCTGGCAGAAGACTAGGAACCACACTCCGGGAAGCAGCATCCCGGAGTTTTTTATTCCCTGTTCCGCTTTATAATCGATTCCATCTTTGGTCTTCCAGGCGCTATGTGGATCCGAAACGCATAACTCTCTCTGCAGTGATCTCCATCCTGATCGTGCTGATCGTCTACGGCTGGTTTGTCAGCATCGGTCCCTGGCGCGAACGCGGCTCAACAAGCGATTACTATATTCGAATGGCATCCGCCTTCCGGGCCGGCCAGTTCGAGCTGGAGGAGAAACCGGATCCTGCCCTGCTTGCCCTGCCAAACCCCTACGACCATCGAGCCCGAAAGGGCATCCCTCTGCTGGGTGATGCATCCCTGTATAAAGGAAACTATTATCTATACTTCGGGGCCTTTCCAGGCCTGTCCCTGGCACTGATCGTTTCTCTATTCCCGATCGAGCCGGGCGACCAGGTCTT
>DATAKV010000161.1:0-2619 GCA_036261375.1 Anaerolineales bacterium | reverse complement strand
GGCGGGCGCATCCAGGTCCTGCGGCTGATCAACGAGATGCTCAAGCAGCCGCGTCTCTCGCATGTGCCGGTCACAGATCTGCGCTCGGTACTGCGCGGCGCGTTGAATGCCATCAAGCGCCGCTCGTTGGTCTTCGTGGTTTCCGATTTCATCAGCACGCCGGGCTGGGAGTCACCGTTGAGCCTGCTGAACCAGCGCCATGAAGTGATCGCCATCCGCCTCACCGACCCGGCCGAAATGGAGCTGCCGGATGTGGGCGTCATGATCATGGAAGATGCCGAGACCGGTGAGCAGTTGTACGTGGATACACGCGATAAAAAGTTCCGCACGAATTTTCACACGGCGATGCAGCAGCGCGAGGAGGATCTGAAGCAGGCATTCAAGCGGGCCGGCGTGGATATGCTGACCCTCTCGACAAGCGATGACATGGTGCGCTCCATCGTCCGTTTTGCCAAGCAGCGTGAGAAAATGCGAAGGATGGGCTGATCTATGTCGTTCATCTGGTCGAGCCTGCTCATCTTTTTACTGCTTGTTCCGCTCCTGTTCCTGATCTATTTCCAGGTCCATCGGCGCAGGCAGGAAATGACTTCGCGCTACGGCAGCCTGGGCCTTCTGCGTGATGAAAAGGGGAGCACGCCGGGCACAGGGCGGCATGTACCGGTCATGTTCTTCCTGAGCGGGATAGCCATCCTGATCTTCTCGACGGCCCGTCCCCAGGCGACCGTCAGCCTGCCGCGGCTCGAGGGGACGGTGATGCTGACCTTCGATGTCTCAGGCAGCATGTCGGCCGATGATCTCAAGCCGACCCGCATGGAAGCTGCCAAAGCTGCGGCCAGCCAGTTCGTGCGCAACCAGCCGCAGAGCGTTTCGATTGGCGTGGTCGCCTTCAGCGACGGCGGTATTGCCGTCCAGCCTCCCACCAATAACCATGAGGAGACCCTGGCAACCATCGACCGCCTCGTCCCCCGCAGGGGCACGAGTCTCGCCAACGGCATCCTGGTTGCGCTCAATGCCATCGCCATTGACGAGGGCGACCCGCCCATCCTGAAGACAAACAGCGTCAGCTCAGCCGAGGAGCCTGTTGCAGCTCCGCAGGGATGGTACCCCTCGGCGGTGATCGTCCTGTTGAGTGACGGCGAGAACAACCAAAACCCGGATCCCGTCATGGCGGCGGACCTAGCGGCGGACCTGGGCGTCCGCCTCTACACCGTGGGCATCGGCAGCACGGCAGGCACGGAGATCACGGTCGAAGGGTTCACGGTCCATTCGCAGCTGAACGAGCCGTTGATGCGTGCCCTGGCCGAGGAGACCGGCGGCAATTACTACAGCGCCGCCAATGAAGATGAGCTTTTCCAGATCTATAACGATCTCGAGCCGAAGCTATCGATCAAGACCGAGGCGATGGAGATCACCTCGATCTTTGCCGGCCTGGGCATGCTGGCGTTTCTGGTGGGTGGGGCGCTGTCCCTGCTCTGGTTCGGGCGTGTACCGTAGGTTGGAGTTAGGAGTCGACCGATGAGTTTTCTGTGGTCCGGATTGCTGGTGCTGCTGGGCCTGATCCCCCTGATCGTAGCCCTGTATCTCTGGCTGTTAAAGCGCAGACGGCGTTACACGGTCCGCTATTCGAGCCTGGCGCTGGTGCGCGAGGCAGCTTCCCACCAGTCGCGCTGGCGAAGACATGTCCCGTTCCTGCTCTTCTTGCTGGCGATGACCAGCCTTATTATGGCGATGGCGCGGCCGGTGGCGACGGTCAGTGTGCCGTCGAACAAGGCCACCATCATCATGGCCATCGATGTCTCCCGGAGCATGTGCTCGAACGACATCCCGCCGAACCGTTTGGAAGCAGCCAAGAATGCGGCGCAGTCCTTTATTCGTTCCAAGATCGACGGCCGGCAGATCGGCATCGTCGCTTTTGCCGGTTTTGCCGAGCTGATCCAGCCGTCCACGGATGACGTCCGGGCGCTGGAGACGGCCATTGAGAGCCTGGCACCTGCCCGGCGCACGGCCATCGGCAGCGCCATCCTGCGCTCGATCGATGCGATAGCCGAAGTGGACAACCGCATCGAGCCGAGTGACATTACCCAGGCAGCCCTGGAGGAGATCCCGCAGGCTGCGGAAGAATATGTCCCGCATATCATCGTCCTGCTGACCGACGGCGCCAGTAATGCCGGTCCCTTCCCATTGACTGCTGCCCAGCAGGCCGTGGAGCGCGGCATCCGCGTCTACACCATCGGCTTTGGCACGAACAGCAACAGCTCGGTCATGGACTGCGGTGCCGACTTCACGGAAGGCCAGTTTGGCGGGGGCGGCTTCGGCTTTGGGTTTGGCCAGGGTGGCGGCGGGTTCCGGCGCGAGATCGACGAAGTGACCCTGCGCCAGATCGCCGACCAGACCGGCGGCACCTACCACCTGGCCTCCAGCGCCGGCGAGCTGGAAGAGGTCTTCCAGAACCTGCCCAACTACCTGGTGACCACCCGCGAGACTATCGAGGTCAGCGCCTTCTTCACCGCCATCGCCGCCGTCCTGGGCATCCTGGCGATGATCCTCTCGTTCAGGTGGCATCCCCTATCGTAAGTCACGCTACCCCACAGGGGCGCTTCGCGGCAAGCGTGACCTACG
>DATAKV010000141.1:0-3147 GCA_036261375.1 Anaerolineales bacterium | reverse complement strand
GTCACCTGCATCAGGCGGCCGAGCGCCGGCAGGTCACGGGCCGACTCAATCAGCGTCTTCCCATCCCCGAAGAAGTAGGTGGCGGCAATGGGCAGGCCGATGCCGGTCGCCAGGACCAGCACCATGCCGGGCAGGAGCTTGAGCCAGCCGGCGATGTTGCGCCGGTTCTTGATGCCGGCAGCCTTCATCTTTGCCCGCCGGTCGCTGAGGATGACGGCTGCCACGATGGCGACAAAGCAGCCCAGCGACACCCAGCCGATCGTGCTCCAGCGGATGGAGCCCCAGATCAGGTTGACCGGGATGCTGACCACCAGGAACAGAGCCAGGCCGATGACGATAAAGCCGGTGACCATGTCGCCGATTTCGTCGCTGGCCGTGGACGGGAAATCGATGGTGATCAGGCGCTGCTCCTCCCAGGCCAGGAAGTCATAGTCCACGATCCACTCCCGGTTCATGGTGCGCGAGCCGAACGGGGCGATGATCAGGTCGCCGATACCCGGGGTGACGGCTTTGATCTGGATGAATGAATCGGTCTCGTTGTTGATGATCGCGTACTGGATCTCCTGGCTGGGGGCAGGGAGTTCGGCTTCGGCGGCCGGCGCGGGATCCATTTCGGTTGCAGCGTCGAGCGGTGGGGCAGGCGCAGCGGCCGGGATGATATGTTCTTCCATGGCTCTCTCCTTTGGTATAGGAGCATTATAGAGAGTTCAGGAGTGAAATACAAGTTGCAGCTCCACATAAAAAGGACTTCCTACCAATGGGTGCTTCAACCAGGTCATATCATCCTCTCGAAGGTCACCCATCCCGGCCTCCCCCGGGAAGGGGACGTGTACTTGAGAAATTCCCACCCGGGGATCCTGAGATGTTGCAGGCAATATCCAACTTATGTAAAATAACAAAACAGACACGCTTCGTCTGGTTTGGGCTGTCTCTCTTTCAATTTCCTGGTCTGCCAGGTGAAAGGATAAGAGCCATGGTTTCGTCCACCGGGAAAACGATCGCCGTGATCGGCGCCACAGGCCGGCAGGGGAGAGAGGTCGTCCGCCATCTCCTTGAGCATGGCTGGCAGGTGCGTGCCCTGACCCGGAAGCCGCAGGGCCAGAAAGCCGAGCCGCTGCGGGCGCTCGGCGCATGGGTTGTCGAGGCCGACATGGACGACCGGCGCTCGCTCGATGCAGCGTTTGCGAATGCCTACGGGGTCTACAGCCTGGGAGTGCCTGTCCCCGGCAAAATGGAGGTCGAGATCCGGCAGGGGAAGAATACCGCCGAGGCTGCCAAAGCAGCGGGCGTGAAGCACGTGGTCTACGGCTCGGCCGGGCCGGGGGAGGAGCAGACCGGCATCGAGCAGTGGGATGCCAAGATCGAAATCACCCGGGCGATGAAAGAGCTTGGCCTGCCCCTGACGATCCTGCGTCCCATGGCGTTCATGGAGCTGATGACCGACCCCACCTATTATCCCAACAGCTCCACCTGGAATATCTGGCCGCGGCTGACCGGCTGGGACCGTCCCATCGTCTGGCTGAGCGTACAGGACCTGGGCGCCATCGCCGCCAGGGTCTTTGCAGATCCCGGGCGCTTCCTCGGCCGCGACTTGAAGCTGGCCTCGGATGTGCAGACGCTGGAGCAGTGCCGGGCCATCTACCGGGAGGTGATGGGAAAAGCCCCGTCCCGCTTCCCGATGCCGATGTTCCTGTTCGAGGCCTTCGTCGGGAAGGATATTCCCCGCATGTGGCGCTGGCTGCGCAGCAATCGCGTGAGCCTCGACACCGCCCCGACGCTCGAGACCCTGCCTGGAGCGCTGATAGTGCGGACGTGGCTGGAGAGAATGAGGGGCTGAGGAGTTACGGCCTTCGGGATCATGACATGTTCCTCAAAATGGATGGCTTTGTGCAAGCCATGAAAAAGTAAAGTGGGATATTGAATTTCCTCCTCGAAAGTTGTACACTGGAAACGCGACAGACGTCATACTTCAACACAAGGAGGAAAAGTATGTCTTCGAAGCGAATCGTTCAAGTGTGTCTTATTGTAGCAATGCTGCTGGTCAGCCTGGCAGCGGCGCCCGATGCCCAGGCCTCATCCTGGTGCGGGAGCTCCTACGTGGTCCAGCGCGGCGATTGGCTTGCCAAGATCGCCCGCAACTGCGGCGTGACGCTTTCCCAGCTGTATGCCGCCAACCCCTGGACACGCTATTACTACTATATCTACCCGGGCCAGGTGCTGACCATCCCCGGCGGATATGAGGAGCCGGGCGGAGGCCCGGGCGGCGGATATGTCTGCGGCCCGAACTGGGACGATTGGGGCGCCTTCTGGACAGTCTGCCGCGGCGATACGCTGGGGATCATCGCCCGCTACTACGGCGTAAGCTGGCGCTATCTGCAGCAGGTCAACGGCGTCGCCAACGCCAACCTGATCTACCCGGGACAGAAGATCCGGCCCTGACCCCTGACCCCCTCCCGGCCTCCCCCAGATCCGACAAGTTGATGTTGGGTGATGAAGTGCTTGTCTGGTCGTCGGATTTGGGGGAGGAGAGGTTGTGGGAGGCATACCCAGATCCGACAAGTTGACGTGAGGCGATGAAGTCCATGTCTGATCGTTAGGTTTGGGAGAGCAAGAGGAATAGGGTTGTCTGGAAACAAGCGGGCAAATTGCCTGCTTGGTTTGGTTTCGCTCTTCGGAGACCAAAATCGTAAAGCCACTGTAAGGCTCGCCTGCTGGGTTTTTCTGTATACTGTGATTGTCGGTTTATCCATTCCTGTTTGATTTGATTGCAAGGCACTCCGGCCCGGACATTTATTTTCGTCCGGGCCGGAGTGTTTCGAAAAGACTTCGGAAGTCTGCTCTACGAGCCTGCTGGAAGGATAACACCTGGATACTCCCTCCAACTCGAATTAACTCCCTGAAGAAGACTTTCGAAATCTATCTGGTGCCTGTAAACCGGCTGTAAAGTCAACCGAGGTGGAAATCGTGTACACTGCAAGTGTTCATTGTTTCCTCCTTTTTATTGGCCCAACGGTCTCCCCCGGCACAACAGCCCGGGACTTCTCAGATAAGTCCGGGCTGTTGTGTTTTAAGGCAAAATTTCCGTCATTGCGAGGAGGAGCCCAGCGACGACGAAGCAATCTCACATGTCATACGCATACTATCGAA
>DATAKV010000132.1:0-4016 GCA_036261375.1 Anaerolineales bacterium | reverse complement strand
GAACTGATTGCCCGGTGATAGATCCATGGTGCTTAGCGTCGCGAAAGCGCCCGTCCGGGCATATTCCAGGTCAAGGCTCTGCAGCAGGTCGCTGCAGTAGAGCGCGCCGTCGCCGGGGTTGTTCACGCTGCCGCGCGGACCGTCCGACTCGGGGTCCAGCATCACAGACTTGAGACTGCGCCCCTTCAGGTGCGGGTATCGCCTGCGGATTTCATCTTGCCTGAGCCCGGCAAACTCCAATAGCGTGGGGGCCAGGTCGAGGTGCGACCCGACGGCAGCGGTTCGTTTCCCCTGCGGCCCGCCGGGGATGCAGGCCGTCAGGTTCACAATCGCCGCCTCGTCGAACGTTATGGCGCCCTTCTGCTGAAGCCGGTGTGCGCCGTTCATCTCCCCGTGATCGCCCGTGAACAGCACGACGGTGTTCTCCCACAGTCCCTGCCGGTCCAGCGCCTCCAGGATCTTGTTGAACTGCGCGTCCACCAGGCGCATACAGTTGACGAGGTAGTTGCGGCGCTTGGTCCACAGATCCGGGCGATCCTCAGGGACGTGGCCATAGGTAGCATCTACGGCTTTACTGTACGCCATGACCCCCGGGGGCTGCAGTGTAAAATCGTCTTCGAAGTTCTCCGGCAGGCCCACGTCCCACTCCTTATCGAACCAGCCGAGCCGTTGCTGCGGGGTCTTGAGCGGCCCCATCCCTCCGGGAGGAGGCATTTCGATCGGGTCAGGCAGATAGAACATGATGTCATGCGGATTGACCAGACTGCACACCAGCAGCCAGGGCTGGTCGAGCGCCGGCGCTTTTGTCTCCAGCCAGTCGACAGTCTGGAAGGCAACGGCGCCATCCAGCTTTTCGCCTTCGAGCGGCGCGCCGTACATCTCACCCCACTGCTGGAAGTCTGAGAAGCCGTACTCTTCGAGGGCATCCTCGCTGTGCTCCAGCCACGAGAGGTGCCACTTGCCTTTGAAGGCAGTATAGTAGCCCTGCTCGCGCAGCATCTGCCCGATGGTTGGGATGTCATGAGTCAATTCTTTGATCCAGGCCTGGTTCGTGTTCTCCTGAACGCCGGTCAGGTTGGCATGCACGCCCGTCCACATCGACGCCCGTGAAGGCGTGCAGATCGGGTCCGTGCAGTACTGGTGATCGAAGGTAACGCCCTGCGCCTCCAGTCGCTCCATTGCGGGGAACTCCACATCCTCCGGGACCTCCATGTGAGTCTGCCACTGATCCATACAGAGGATCAGGAAATTGGGCCGCTTCGGGCTGCCAGCGTTAGCATTGTTTGTCGCCATCTTTTAGTCCTTTCACTATTTCTAAAGTTGTTCCACCACTCGGCATTACTGGCTTGCAGGCAGGGAAGTTTTAGCCACGGATTTCACAGATGTGCACGGATGCTTCAAAATAATTTCAAGCTTCGTGTTCCTTCGTGGTGAACTAAGAAACACCCTCTGATCCCTGCACACGGATGATGCAGCGGAAGCCAATGTGAC
The DNA here is from genome assembly GCA_036261375.1 of Anaerolineales bacterium. GTDB lineage: Bacteria > Chloroflexota > Anaerolineae > Anaerolineales > Villigracilaceae > Defluviilinea. The sequence continues at coordinate 2,525 of DATAKV010000132.1, read as the reverse complement.
TCGTCGATGTCTCGACTGCCTCCCCCTGCCGCGCCGCCGGACGGTAGCGCAGGCAGTAATTCGGCGCGCACAGGTGCGAGCCGCCCTTCACCACTTTGCGCGGAATGTGCGCGTCGGGCAAATGTGCGGTCTGGTTTTGTTCGTCGGACTCGACCCGTGGGTTGCGCGGCGTGCAGCAGGACTTCACAGGCTCCTCTGCATGTCGCGGGCGGAAGAAGTCGCAGGTCCATTCCCAGACGTTGCCAGCCATGTCATAAAGCCCATAGCCGTTGGCAGAGAAAGAACCGACCGGCGAAGTACCTTCATAGCCGTCGCTCTTGAGGTTCTGCCACGGGAACTCGCCCTGCCAGGTATTCGCCATTATCTTTCCACCCGGCATGAACTCATCACCCCAGACGAAGGCGGCATTCTTCAGCCCGCCGCGCGCCGCAAACTCCCACTCTGCCTCGCTGGGGAGCGACTTCCCGGACCACGCAGCGTATGCCTCGGCATCCTCATACGCAACATGAACGACGGGATGGTCCTCTCGATCCTCCACTGTGCTTGCCGGTCCCTCGGGATGCCGCCAGCAAGCACTCGGCACATACGCCCACCAGGCGCGGTGGTCCTTTAAGCTCACTCGATGCGGCGGGCGTCGAAAGACGAGCGATCCTGCTACGAGGAGAGAAGGATCGACTTCCGGATACTCCGCCGGATCTGGGGCGCGCTCGGGGACTGTCACATATCCCGTAGCTTCGACAAATCGGCGGAACTCGGCGTTAGTCACCGGCTGTAGGTCTATCCAGAAGCCGTCCACAGTGACGCGGTGAACAGGCCTTTCCTCGGGATAAAAGTCATCCGAGCCCATCTGAAACGTGCCGCCAGGGACCCAGGCCATGTCGTTGAGGGTTGAGCTTCGATCCATCGGGTTAAGTCCGGTATTGGATGTTTTAGACATGATTCACCACTCTTGGGCAAGCAAAGGTACGAATCTTGAGGAAGCCGCCGATTCCGTGAAAGCATACTTTGCTTCAAGCTAGCCGAACGTGATGTAAGTATTTTGATGTGAGAACGATGGGGAAAAGACCTGATGAGGTCCGCTTCATGAGGCTATCTTATTAATAGCTAACGTAATTTATTATACATATGTTATCTTGTTTTGCCTGCAAATGGGCGGTATCCCACCTATTCGATTTTGGATCACAGTTTACGTTCTTATGCCAGGCATGATACATCTGTCCAAGCGGATAGCCCTGAGTCCCCGGGTCACTTCCAGGCTGGGCGCCGGCTGGATCGAATCATCTGACATTCCCAAAGAGATCGTCAAGTGGCGTAACCGGGAATTGGAATATGTGTTATAGTGAATAAGATTTTCCAGCTCCAATTACAACTCAACGTGCTGATACAGCCTACCCTGGGTCCGTTCGCGTCAACGCATTCGGCCCTATTTTTATATCAGCCATCGTGACATGCGCTTTAGATGTCGTGGTATTGCTCTATATATAGAGGCTAACTTTACTGTTCCGTATGAGGAAAAGAATGCATCGTTTAAGCGTGCAATACCCTTTTCTGCACTATGAAGGCAGGTTGCGCAGCGGCGTGTCCTTTGGCAAATTCTGCCGCAATCTATCATCTGGAATGAAACTATGAAACTCACAACAGTCACGGGGTTGCTCCTCATCCTCGTCCCGATCGCGTTCAATGTAACATTTTTCCTGCTGCAAAGAGCTTTCGAGTATCCCGACATTCTGCGTAAGCCAACCGATACCATCCTGCGTCGTTTCCAGGAGGGTGGTCCGTCCCTGCGCCGGCTCTGGTACGCGTTCACATTTTCGGCAGTGCTGTTCACGCCAGTCCCGGTGATGGTGCAGCAGGTATTCCAGCCAGACGCGCCGTGGTACCTTGCGGTTGGTACGACTCTCGGCGTGCTCGCAGGCGCTGTGCAATTCCTTGGGCTTATACGTTGGCCGTTTCTCGTCCCCACTCTGGTGGATCTATACACCCGGTCCGGAGCAACCCAGGCCAGCCGCGATGCCGTGGAAGTCGTCTTTCAGGCCTTTCACCGCTATGTGGGCGTGGCGATCGGGGAACATCTGGGATACATCTTTACCAGCCTGTGGACCATCCTGCTGTGCGTTGCGATGATACAGACGGATCTCGTGAATCCATTATTTGGCTGGCTGGGAATGATCCCCGCCCTAGGCGTGTTGACCGGTGTGTTCGAAGAAACAGGCTTCAAGGCAGCGGGCGCGATCAACGCCATCAGCTATATCCTGTGGTCTCTCTGGCTGGTTGCCCTGGGAATTAGATTCCTGCTATTGTAGGGTGTTTTCCATACGGTTAGTGCTTTTGTCGCTGAAAGCGAACGAAAGGAGACTTCCAATGAAAATCGCTGCTCATTCCCCTGCTGTACCCGAGGAACCGCAGACAGCACGGACCATGAGTAGGATCGGCTTCTGGCTCAAGCGCATTGCGCTGTGGCTGATTATTGGCATCATCAGTCTCGCCGCGCTTGGCGCGGCCTATCAGATCATCGCCACCGCAGC
>DATAKV010000129.1:0-3841 GCA_036261375.1 Anaerolineales bacterium | reverse complement strand
GCCAGAGGCTCTCGGGCTCCATAGCTTCATCTGACTCTTTGTCCTTGGAAAAGAACAGCTTGCTGATCCCCAGGTAGATCAGATAGGCTGCACCCAGATACTTGACCACATCGAATGCCAGCGCGGATGAATACACGATGGCGGCAAGTCCCAGCGCCGCAGCGGCTGCCTGCAGGAAGTTGGCGGTCTCGATGGCCAGCACGGAAACCAGGCCAGCCATGCGTCCCTGGCTGGCACTGCGGGCTGTGATGTACAACACGGCCGGACCCGGCACCAGCAGCAGTGCAAGCGCCGCGCCGATGAACAAGTAAAGCTGGGACGACTCGATCATGGATACTCCTTTTTACCAGTAATGATGAACCTGGGCACGTACCAGCCGCTCGTAGATCGAACGGATATTATCCATCGTTTCTTCGGACAGCGGAGGCAGGTCCGCGGCCCGGACGTTTTCCTCCACCTGGGAAGGACGCTTGGCGCCGGGGATAGCACACGTGACCGCTTCCCACATCAGGATCCAGCGTAAGGCCATTTGAGCCATGGACGCATCCGGGGGCACAAGCGGCCGGATCTCATCCACCGCCTGCAGGCCGGTCTCGTAGTCCAGGCCGGAGAAGGTCTCGCCGCGGTCGAACCATTCGCCGCGGCGGTTATAGCCGCGATGATCGCCTTCCTCGAAGGTGCTGGTACGCGTCATCTTTCCGGCCAGCATGCCGGACGACAAAGGCAGCCGCGCCAAAATACCCACCTTACGGCGCTGTGCCTCTTTGAAGAAGAGTTCGATCGGACGCTGGCGGAAGATATTAAAGATGATCTGCACCGACTGCACATTTGGGTATTCCATCGCCTTGAGCGCTTCCTCCACCTTTTCCACGCTCACCCCGTAATAGCGCAGCTTTCCAGCCTGCACCAGTCCATCCAGCGCCTCGAATACCTCCGGCATGTAAAAGACATCGGTCGGCGGGCAGTGCAATTGCAGGAGATCCAGCGCATCCACTTCGAGGTTCTTCAGGCTTCGTTCGACAAAGGCGGTCAGGTTTTCGCGGGTGTATCCACTCGCCACGTGGGGATCGAGCCTGCGCCCTGCTTTGGTGGCAACATAGAATGGCTCATTGCGTTCCCGACGGAGCCTGGCCATCAGCTGCTCACTGCGTCCATCGCCGTAGACATCGGCGGTATCGAAAAAGTTCACGCCCAGGTCGAGGGCCCGGTGTAATGCAGCCAGTGATTCTTCATCCTTCACGTTCCCCCATGTTCCCCCGATCGCCCACGCCCCAAAACTGATCGCGGAAATTTTCCAGCCTGTGCGTCCAAGTTCGCGGTATTGCATGGTTCCTCTTGTTGTTTTGAATTTTCAATGTGTCACGAATCGATTTGTCTTCCCTCCCGGCCCAAGTCGCGTACTTATCCCCCGATGTGCGACATCTCCACCTTGGGCAGGTTGGCAGTGTTTTCAGTGCGCAGCTCGGAATAACGGTCAGACCGCTTGTTCCAGATGCGCTCAATGAAGTGAGAAATTTCCTCGTCACTTGCACCGCTGCGCAGCAGACTGCGCAGATCGTGTCCCTTGACGGCGAACAGGCAGGTGTACAGCTGGCCTGCCGCTGAGATCCGGGCCCGGTTGCAGGTGCGGCAGAAGGCCTGGGTGACGGATGCGATCACACCGACTTCTCCACTGCCATCCTTGTAACGCCAGCGTTCTGCCACCTCGCCCGTATAATTCGGGTCCGCAGGCTCGAGCGGCATCTCTGCACCGATCCGCTTGATGATCTCGGCGGCCGGCACCACATCGTCCATGCGCCAGCCGTTGGTGTGGCCCACGTCCATGTATTCAATGAAGCGCAGGATGTAGCCCTTCTCGCGGAAGAAGCGTGCCATCGGCAGGATGCTCTCCTCATTCAGGCCGCGCTTGACGACCATGTTGACCTTGACCGGTGCGAGCCCGGCCTCAGCGGCGGCGTCCATGCCCCGGATCACCTTTTCCACAGGGAAATCCACATCGTTCATGGCCTTGAAGACTGCATCGTCCAGGGAATCCAGGCTGACGGAGACGCGGTCAAGGCCAGCTTCCTTCAGGAGGCGCGCCTGTTTTTCGAGCAGAGACCCGTTGGTCGTCAGGGTCAGGTCGAGATCCGCGATGTCCGACAACATCTTCACCAGCAGGTGCAGATCCTTGCGCACCAGCGGCTCCCCGCCTGTCAGACGGATCTTGCGCACGCCAAAGGGTACGAAAAGGCGCACCAGGCGGGTTATCTCTTCAAAGGTCAGGATCTCGTCTCGTCCCAGGAACTGGTAATTGGACCCAAAGACCTCCTTGGGCATGCAATATATACAGCGGAAGTTGCAGCGGTCGGTGACCGAGATCCGCAGGTCGCGTAACGGACGGTTAAGGGTATCAGTAAGAGTCATAGGAAGTCCTATTATAACAATTATGTATGAGCGTCAACCTGGTCAGTTGACGAGGTACACCAGCCATGCTATGATGCAGTCATTATTCTGCACGTTTGCACTTATTGAAGGAGTTATTATGAGTACGGAATTTATTTTTCGCATGGTGGGAATGGTTCTTTTCGGAATTTTGGGCGGTTTATGGGGATTTCAGTTCGGGGGAACCGATTTCGGAGAATCAATTCGCTACAGCCTGATCATTGGTCTGATCGCCTCGCTGGCAGGGCTGGTGCTGACGCCGTATTTTACGACCCGGCCGGCTCGTGTTATCCGTGGGAAGCTCAGTCGTTTATCGGCAGAAACACTTTTCGCGGGCCTGACCGGCCTTGTCGTCGGTCTGCTGACCGCTGCCCTGCTTGCATTCCCGCTCTCCCTGCTCCCTCAACCTCTAGGGCAGATCCTGCCCTTTGTGGGGGTACTGGCGTTTTCCTGGCTGGGTGTGTCGCTATTCGTCATGCGCCAGGGTGACATCATGGGGCTGTTCGGCACCCTGAGTGGGCGCGGCGGAGAAAGCGGCTCCTCCTCCTCCTGGACGAACCTCAACCGGACCATCTTACTCGACACCAGCGTCATCATCGACGGGCGCGTGGCCGACATCGCCAAGACCGGATTCCTGCCCGGCACGCTGCTCATCCCGCGTTTTGTATTGAACGAGCTCCAATACATTGCCGATTCGCCCGACGGACTGCGCCGCCAGCGCGGCCGCCGCGGTATGGAAGTGCTGGCAGAGCTGCAGAAACTGCCCAACATCCTCGTCCGCATCAGCGATATCAACGCCGAAGGCGTCCGCGAAGTGGACGACAAGCTCGTGGTCCTGGCGCGGCAGCTGCGCTGTCCGATCCTGACCAACGATTACAACCTCAACCGCGTTGCCGAGCTGCAGGGCGTGACCATCCTGAACATCAACGAGCTGGCGAATGCTGTCAAGTCGGTCGTCCTGCCGAGTGAGCGCATGAACCTGAATATCTTCCAGGAAGGCAAGGAGTTCGGCCAGGGTGTGGGCTACATGGACGACGGCACGATGGTGGTCGTGGAGAACGGGCACGATTACATCGGCGAATACAAGGATGTGGTCGTCACCAAGGTTCTGCAGACTGCCGCGGGAAGAATGATCTTCGCCCGCGTGGAAGAAGAGAACGGCAAGAAACGAAAGTAATTTTTAAACACAAAGGACACGAAGGGCGCCAAGGTTGGAAAACCAATAAACGAATAGGCTTCTCGTGGATTTTCTTTGTGAGCCTTTGTTCCCTTTGTGGTGAAAAACGATGATCCGCCTCTACAATACCCTCACCCGCAAGAAGGAAGAATTCCAGACCCTCGAACCGAACGTCGTCAAGATGTATGTCTGCGGCGTGACGGTGTATAACGACGCGCACGTCGGGCATGCCATGCCGGC
>DATAKV010000119.1:0-9231 GCA_036261375.1 Anaerolineales bacterium | reverse complement strand
CAGTGCAAGGTGCTGGGTGATGTGCTTATCAACGTGCCGGAGGAGAGCCGCGGCAACAAGCAGATCGTGCGCAAGAGTGCACGAGAGCGTGCCATCGAGATCAAACCCTCGATCCGGAAATACTACGTCTCGATGATGCCGCCGAACCTGGAGCGTCCCATTGCGGATTGGGAGCGGCTCGCCAAGGGACTCGAAACCGCCATGGGACTCGTTCGCCGCGGCGAGGAGAACCTGCCGCGCTGGTTCAACCTGACGATCGACTATCAGTGCCTGCGCACGCTCTCGTCCACACTGCGCGAGGCTAAGTGGAATGTAACCGTCTCCGTCTGGCGGGATCAGGAGGTCATCGAAGTACAGCCTGGCTATGTGGAAGACAGTTATGGCGCGGCGGTGGATATCGGCTCGACGACTGTTGCCTTGTACCTGTGTAATTTGAGGACCGGGGAATTGCTCGCCGCCGAATCGGAGATGAACCCGCAGATCGTCTATGGTGAAGATGTGATGTCCCGTATCCAGTATGCCATCGAGAATAAGGATGGACTGGAGAAGCTGCACAAAGCCATTATTGGAACGCTGAATAAGCTCCTGAAACAGGCTGCCAAGGCGGCAAGCATTCAAACGGAGGAGATCCTGGAAATGGTTCTGGTCGGCAACTCGACCATGCATCACCTCCTCTTAAACCTGCATCCCAAAGACCTGGGGCTGGCGCCGTTTGTCCCGGCCATCCACAGCTCGGTGGATGTCAAGGCTCGTGAGCTGGGTCTGCAGATCAATCCGTCTGGCAACGTCCACGTGCTGCCGACGATTGCATCCTTCGTCGGCGCAGACACCAGCGCGATGATCCTGGCCGAGGAGCCCCACAAACAGGACGAGAACTGGCTGTTGATCGATGTCGGCACGAATGCCGAATTGATCCTGGGAAATCGAAACCGTCTGCTGTGCACATCCACGCCGACCGGCCCGGCCCTGGAGGGTGCCCACGTGGAATACGGAATGCGGGCTGCACCCGGCGCGATCGAGCGCGTCCACATCGACGAGAAAACACTCGAGCCAAAGTACAAAGTCATCGGCGTGGACGGCTGGAACACGGACCATGCCGAGTTCAAGGGTCACGTCAAGGGTATCTGCGGCTCGGCCATTATCGACTCGGTGGCGGAACTGTTTCGGGCGGGGATCGTCGATTCGCGCGGCAAGTTCAAGAAGAACCTGAACTCGAAGCGGGTCCGGGAGGGTGAGAGGGGCTGGGAGTACGTTATCGCCTGGGCGGAGGAAACATCCATCGGGCGCGACATCCCGATGACCCAGCAGGATGTACGCCAGATCCAATTGGCGAAGGCGGCGTTGTTCGTGGCGGCGCGCACATTATTGAAACGCAGCGGACTGCAATCGCCTGATAAAATCATCCTGGCCGGCGGTTTTGGCAGCTATATCGACAAGGAAAAGGCCATGCTGATCGGCCTGATCCCCGACTGCGACCTGGACAAGGTCTATGCGGTCGGGAACGCGGCCGGTGACGGCGCCCGCATCGCGCTGCTGAATGTGGAGAAGCGGGACGAGATCGATACGGTCACGCGGCGTGTGGAGCGCTTCGAGCTGCCCACCGATCCCGAGTTTCAGAACCAGTTCATGCTGGCAACCAGCTTCCCGCACATGAGCGAGCCGTTCGAACATATTGCCCATCTGATCCCCAACCGCGTCGCGGACCCGATGGCGAAGAATTTTATGAAATAACATTCACCACCACCCCCAAAGAATGGGGGCAGGCGGACACAAAGTATCACGAAGGAAAAGGAAACCTTTGTGTTCCTTTGTGACCCTTTGTGGTAAAACGGAGCAGACAATGAACAAATTCCTTGAACGAATCAATTCCGGTGAGATCCTTGTTGCCGACGGTGCGACCGGATCGAACCTGCAAAAAATGGGACTCAAGCCCGGCCGGCCGCCGGAGGATCTCATTATCGATAGTCCCGATATTATCTTGAGGCTGGCCAGCTCGTTCGTCGAGGCCGGTTCGGACATCATCCTGACCTGCACTTTTGGTGGGACGCGCATGCGGATGAAGGATTCGAAATACCAGGACCGGACGCCGGAGGTCAACATCCGCGCCGCCGAGATCGCCCGCCAGGCCGCTTCGGCGCGGCAGGGGGTTCTGGTCGCCGGTTCGTTAGGCCCGGTTGGCGCCCTGATCAAGCCTTACGGCCCGCTCGAAGCAGACGAAGTCAAAGCCACGTTTGCCGAACAGGCGAAGGCCCTGGCCGAGGGCGGCGTGGACCTGCTGCTGATCGAAACCATGTTCGCCTTCGAAGAGACGAACGCCGCCTTTGAGGGCGCGCGCTTCGCAACCGATCTGCCCATCGTGGTTTCCTTCAGTTACGACCGCGGCACGCGTTCGATGATGGGCGTCAAGCCGAAGGATGTGATCAAAAAATACTCCGAGATGGGTGCGGCACTGGTCGGCGCAAACTGCGGGACAACTCTGGAGAACATGGAATCGGTCGTCAAGGAATATGCAGCCACAGTTCCCGGCTTCCCTCTGTGGGTCAAGCCGAACGCCGGTGTCCCGCGTATGGATATCGAGACCGAGCAGGGCGTCTACGACATGGGGCCGGAGGACATGGCTGTCTACTCCCGCAAGTATGTCGAGCTGGGAGCCAAAGTGGTCGGCGGCTGCTGTGGCAATACGCCTGAGCATATTGCCGCGATCGTCAAAGCGGTCAAGAACCCGGTTCGCAGCGCATAATGGTAAAAACCCTGATGCGCGAAGAGATCCTCTCCTTATTTTCCGGTCAAAAAAACGGCAAGGTTCCTGCCTTCAGCGGCTTGATCCACGTTACAACTGCAGGCCTGGAGAGCGAAGGTCTGTCTCTTCATGAAGTCCATCACGATCCACAAAAGATGGCGAGAGCCGCGGCGAGCACCTTCCGGCTGACTGGAATGCCATCTGTAGCCCTGCCTTTGGATCTGTGTGCGCCTGCAGAAGCGCTGGGAGCAACTCTCAATTATTACGAGAACAGCGAAAATCTCTTCCCGCAGCCAGCACAACCCGTCTTTGCCTCCACCCGCTATATCAACCAGACATTTTTAGATCGTGGGGATTTTGAACACAGAGGCAGACTGGGCTTGATCTATCAGGCCATTGGGTTGCTTAAAGAAGATGTGGGCAGTGACGTTGTCCTCAGCGGAATCATTCCCGGCCCCTTTACGCTGCTCTTATATCTGACTGAGCCTGGAAGTTTGTTCGCAGAGATGAAGCGCGAGCCGAAGGCGGTGCTGGATGCTCTCTTTCATCTCTCTTCCTTTCTGTCTGAATGCGGCTCTGCGTTTCGGGAGGCAGGCGCCGACTTTATAACGATTCATGAAATGGGCGGGTCACCGGCATTTATTGGCCCGGCCAAATTCGAGGAATTTGTCTTTCCGTCGGTCCAGCAGTTGATCTCGAGATTGGGCAGACCGACCGTTCTCTCGGTCTGCGGGAACACGAATCGGTCTATGGGACTTCTCGATTTGACCGGCGCCGACGCGATCTCTGTGGACCAAACCAATGATGTCCTCCTGTCGCGGTCTGTTTTGCGGGACACGCTGCTGTTCGGAAACGTGGATCCCGTGAAAGCACTCCGGCATGGCGATCCAGCCGAGATAACGGAGGCCGTCCGCAGTGCAGCGGATGCAGGCGTGGACGCGGTCTGGCCCGGCTGCGACCTTGTCCCCCAGACACCTATCGAAAACCTGAGGGCATTTCTCAAAGCTTCCTGATCCTTCTGCAGGCTGAATACCCGCCTTTTTTTATCCTATTGACGTGAATTCATGGGGGTTGTATGATGCTTCCAACCGACCAAAGGACAGAGGAGTGCGGGTATGGCGAAAAAAACACCTCCCGTAGAGGATGCTATTAATAAAACGATCCGCTCAGAGACAGGTTCCGGGAGAAAGCAAAAAAGTGGAAAACCGGGGGCTGTCCATAAACCACCGCGCAAAAAAGCTGCCCCTGGAACAAGAAAACCCTCTCTCAAAGAGCAGCTTGTCCAGCGGGAGGCCGAGCTGGCGATCATCAATAGTGTACAGGAAGGGCTTGCCTCCAAGCTGGGGATACGCGCCATCTATGAGCTGGTGGGCGAAAAAGTTCGCGAGATTTTTCACGCTGACACAACCTACATAAATACCTATAATCGGGCTGACCAATCCGTCTATTCTCAATATTATGTGGATAAGGGGCAGCGCATTATCAGGACAGATCCCCTGCCGTTTGGAGTGGGGCTGTACACGAAAGTCATTCAATTACGCCAGCCAGTCCTAACTGGAACAAGAGAAGAACAACTTGAACTGGGTGCAATGCCGGCCTCTTCCCCCAACAGTGAAGAGGACTTGAACCAAAGCTATTTGGGTGTTCCCATCCTGCTCGATGGCGAAGTGACAGGTGTGATCAGCGTCCAGGCATATGAAGAGAACGCTTTTACAGAAAGCGATGTGCGCCTGTTGCAAACGCTGGCCAACTCGATGAGCGTCGCCCTCGAGAACGCCCGGCTCTTCAATGAGACGCAGCAGCGCAATGCGGAGCTGGCCATCATTAACAGTGTCCAGCAGGGGCTGGCTTCCAAACTGGCGATGCAGGACATCTACGATCTCGTAGGGGACAAAGTCCGTGAAATTTTCGATTCCCAGAGCGTGCTGATTGTCAAGTATGACCACGCCAGGGAGCTTTCCCATATTGTCTATAACCTGGAAAAAGGCCAGCGTTATTATTCCGAACCCTATCCCTTTACCGGACTTCACCGGGAATTGATCCGCACAGGTCAGAGCATTTTGATCAACGAAGATGCTGTGGCATTCCAGGAAAAATGGGGGATGAGGCTGCTGCCTGGCACGGAACCGTCCAAATCAATGCTGTTTGTGCCTCTCAGTTCCAGTCATGGCGTCTATGGTGCGATTTCCCTGCAGAACGTCGAGAGGGAACATGCATTCTCCGACTCGGATGTTCGTCTGCTCGAGACGCTGGCCTCTTCGATGAGCGTGGCCCTTGAAAACGCCCGCCTTTTTGATGAGACCCAGCGCCTGCTCAAGGAAACCGAGCAGCGCGCTGCCGAGCTGGCCATTATCAACAGTGTCCAGCAGGGATTGGCATCCAAACTGGATTACCAGGGCATTATCGAGCTGGTCGGAGACAAGATCCGCGAGATATTCAACGCCCAGGCGATCAATATTGCGAAATACGATGTCACCACGGACCTATTCACCCCGCTCTACCTGGTAGAAAGGGATGTCCGTCACAGCATTGGCGCCATGGAGCCGGGTCCGATTTACCGCCATATTGTCAACACGCATGAATCTCTCCAGTTCAACACGACAGCCGAGCTGAACGCGATCGGTGCGACCATCGTCCCCGGGACGGAAAACACGCAATCGGGGATATATGCACCGCTGATCCAGGGCGGACAATTCATGGGGGTCATTGCACTGGAAAATCTGGATCACGAGAACGCCTTTGCGGAATCCGATCTACGCCTCCTGACGACCCTTGCCAACTCGATGAGCGTCGCCCTCGAAAATGCCCGCCTCTTCGACGAGACGCAGCGTCTGCTCAAAGAGACCGAGCAGCGCGCCGCCGAACTGGGCATTGTCAACAGCGTCCAGCAGGGGTTGGCATCCAAGCTGGATATGCAGGCGATCTATACCCTCGTGGGAGATAAAATCCGGGAGATCTTCAGCGCCGATACCACTTACATTACCATGTATGAGCCTGGAGATGATCATGTAACCTCCGTCTATTATGTCGAAAAGGGACGGCACACTCATATCGAGCCGCTGCCGTTCGGGCAGGGACTCTATACGCCCGTGATCCGCTCCCGCCAGCCTGTGCTCGCCAGCACCAATGAGGAACAGCAAACGCTGGGGGCGATCAGCATCCCTTCGCCGGACCACGAACAGGATCTCAACCAGACATTTCTGGGAGTGCCCATCCTGATCGGCGAAGAGGCAAGAGGCGTTGTGAGCATCCAGAGTTATCGGCCGTACGCCTATGACCAGAATGATGTGCGCCTGTTGCAGACCCTGGTCAGCTCGATGAGCGTTGCCCTCGAGAATGCCCGTCTGTTCGATGAGACTCAGCGCCTGCTCCGTGAAACCGAGCAGCGCGCCCACGAGCTGGCTGCCATCAGCACGGTAAGCCAGGCCCTGGTGATGGAAACTGAGCTGGATAACATGATCCAGCTCATCGGGAACCAGATGCAGCAGATCTTCAAAGCGGATATCGTCTACGTGGCATTGCTCGATCCGCAGACAAACACCATCCGCTTCCCCTACCAGGCGGGTGACACATTTGAAACACTGAAGTTTGGCGATGGCCTGACAACCAAGATCATCCAGTCAGGCAAACCGCTTTTGATTAACAGCGACATCCGGGAGCGACGCGCCCAGATGGGGACGCCTCTGCTCGGCCGGGAGGCGCTCTCTTATCTGGGGGTGCCGATCAAATCCGGCCGGGAGGCGATCGGTGTCCTATCTGTGCAAAGCACAACCGCCGAGGACCGCTTCGATGAGGATGATCTGCGGCTCCTGACCACCATCGCAGCCAACGCCGGCGCAGCCATCCAGACGGCACGGCTGCACGCCGAAACTCAGCGCCGGGCACAGGAGATGGCCACCCTGGCCGAGATCGGCAACGACATCGCCGCCTCCCGCGATTTAGAGCCGGTCCTCAAGCGGATTGCTTCCCATGCTAAGGAGATATTGCGCGTCCGGGATATAGCTATCCTCCTGCGTGAGCCGGACAGCCAGACCTTCCGCACCGTTGTTGCGCTGGGGCGCTATGTCGATCAGATGATGGCATTTGAGATTGAACCCGGCCGGGGGCTTTCCGGGCATATCCTGCAAAGCGGAGTTGCGGAGTTTGTCAATGACCCGACCAGCGATCCACGCGTAGCTCATATTCCTGGCACGCCCCTGGTGGAGGAGGAAAAAGAGTTCCTGATGGGTGCTCCGTTGACATCGCGCGGCGAGGTCATAGGCGGAATCATGGTTTGGCGCGGCCATTCGGAGGGTTTGTTCACCCAGGCCGACCTGGACTTCCTGGTCAGCGTCGCCCGCCAGACGGCGATTGCCATCGAAAGCGCACGCCTGTACCTGGAAACCCAGCGGCAGGCCAGGGAAATGTCTGTGCTGGTCGACGTTGGGCGCGATATCTCCGCCAGTCTCGAAGCCGAGACGGTCCTGGAAAGTATTGCCTACCATGCCAAGGACCTGCTCAAAGGCACGCTTAGCGCCCTTTTCCTCCCCGAGCAGGATGGGCACATCTTCCGCGCCATCGCGGCGGTTGGCGAGGAGGCGGAACAGCTTCGCAATGACACGATCAACCTGGGCGAAGGCCTGCTGGGGAATATCGCCCGGACGAAGACGGGAGAGATCATCAATTATGCCAGTTCTGACCCACGCACCATCCTGATTGCCGGCACCCAGGAACACCCGGATGAGCACCTGATCGCCGTGCCACTGCTTGCCAGCGAGGAACTGAAGGGTCTCATGGCCGTCTGGCGAAGAGGCAGGGGTAACGAATTCAATGAGGCAGAACTCGAGTTCTTGAGGGGTCTTGCACGCCAGGCCGTGATCGCCGTCCAGAATTCGCAGCTGTTTACAGAAGTAAAGGAAACCCTCGAGCAGCAGACTGCGACCGGCGAGATCCTGCGTGTGATCGCCAGCTCGCCAACGAATATCCAACCCGTACTGGAGGCTGTAACGCAATATGCTGCACAGGTGTGCGGAGCAAACGATGCCCTGTTGTTTCGCGTCGACGGCGATGTTTTGAGGCAGGTCGCCCACTATGGGCCAATACCCGTACAGGAAAATGAACTGGAACTCCCCCTAAGCCGAGCCTCCGTGAGCGGTCGCGCCGCACTTTTGGGAGAAACAGTCCATATCCACGATATATTGACTACCAACAATAGTGGTTTAACCGTCAGCAGAGCGATTCATACGCGGCCTAAGCGACGAACCTTGCTCGCTACACCCCTCATTCGAGAGGGAAGGTCGATCGGAGTGATAACGATCCGCCGTACGGATGTCGAACCCTTTACGGAAAAACAGATTACCCTGCTTAGGACATTTGCAAATCAGGCGGCGATCGCCATCGAAAATGTGCGCCTGTTCAACGAGTTGCAGCAGCGCAACCGTGAGATCAGTGAGGCACTCGAACAGCAGACTGCAACCAGCGATATCCTGCGGGTCATGGCCGGCTCGCCAAGCAATATTCAGCCCGTCCTGGATGCGATCGTGGAAAACGCCGCCCGGCTGTGTGATGCTGCGTTCAGTAATCTCTATCGCACCGATGGAAAGATGGTCTTCGAGGTCGCTCAATACAACTTCCCGCCGGAAGCCGTGGAGGAGTCCAAGCGCCTGTACCCCGCGCCGCTCGCCAGGGATCGTTTGTCTTCAATGACCATACTGGATCGTACAATCATCCATCTTCCCAGCATGCACGAATACCCGGACCTGCCCGAGGTCTCCCGCCGCTATGTGCGCTCGCTCAATATGCAATGCCTGGTGATGGTGCCCTTAATGCGCGAGGACGAAGCCATCGGCTGCATCGGGGTTGGGAAACACGAGCCATCCCCGTTTACCGAGAAACAAATTGCCCTCCTGCAAACCTTTGCCAGCCAGGCCGTGATCGCCATCGAGAACGTACGCCTGTTCAACGAGCTGCAGCAGCGCAACCATGAGATCACCGAAACGCTGGAATTCCAGACCGCCACCAGTGACATCCTCTCGATCATTGCCGAAAACCCGACCGACATCCAGCCTGTGCTGGATGCCGTTGCCGAAAGAGCCGCCAGACTATGCAATTCCTATGATGCGGTCATTACCAAAATACAGGGAGACAAATACAGGATTGCGGCACACTGGGGACCTGTTCCCCTGCCTGAAGAAAACCTGAGATATGGCATTCCCCTTAACCGGGAGACGGTTACCGGCCGGGCCATGCTGGACAAGAAGACCATTCATATCCACGATCTGCTGGCCGAACCTGCCGGGGAATACCCCCTCAGCCGGAGATACTATCGAACCAGCGAACAGCGCAGCATGCTGGTGACTCCTCTTGTGCGCGAAAATGAAGTCATCGGGTCGATCATGATCCGGCGCCAGGAAGTCCAGCCCTTTACCGAGAAGCAGATCAACCTCCTGAAAATCTTTGCCGATCAGGTTGCCATTGCCATCGAGAATGTTCGCCTGTTCAATGAGACGAAA
>DATAKV010000106.1:0-2207 GCA_036261375.1 Anaerolineales bacterium | reverse complement strand
GATGTCCTGGCGAATGAAGAATATTGCCGCGCCGGCTATGGGGTGCTGACCGACGCCGAGCGTGAAGCTGTCCGCTTGTTCGCCAAATATGAAGGGCTGTTGCTGGACCCCGTCTACACAGGCCGCGCTGCAGCCGGGATGATCGACCTCATCCGCAGGGGATTTTTCAAAAAGGATGAGACGGTCCTTTTCTGGCACACCGGCGGGCAGCCTGCTTTATTTGCCGAAAAGTATGCCAACAAAATCTAAAACAAAAGGACGAGCCAGCGCTCGTCCTTTTTTGATTCGTTTCCGATTATGCCTTCAGCGCATCCCAGCCGGCGTACTTGGCTGTATCCCCCAGCTCCGCTTCGATGCGGATCAACTGGTTGTACTTGGCGACGCGGTCCGAACGGGCGGGGGCGCCGGTCTTGATCTGGCCGGTGTTGAGGGCTACGGCGATATCGGCAATGGTCGCATCCTCGGTCTCACCCGAGCGGTGTGAGGTGACGGCGCGCCATCCCGCACGCTGGCAGGCTTCCACGGCCTCGATGGTCTCGGTCAGCGAACCGATCTGATTGACCTTTACCAGCAGGGCGTTCGCGGCATTTTCCTTGATCGCTTTACGGACGCGCTCGGGGTTGGTTACCAGCAGATCGTCACCCACGATCTGGAGCTTTCCGCCTAACTGCTGAGTCATAAGCTGCCAGGAGGCCCAGTCATCCTGGGCCAGGCCGTCTTCGATGGAGACGATGGGATAGTCGGTCACCCACTTGGTCCAGAACTCGACCATCTGCTCGCCGGTCAGCTTCCTGCCTTCCTTGCGCAGGTTGTAGGTCTGAGTGTCCTCCTCGTACAGCTCGGAGGCAGCCGGGTCGAGTGCAATTGCCACATCCAGGCCGCGGCCGGCTTTGAAACCAGCCTTGTCGATGGCTGCAAGGATCACTTCGATGGCCTCATTATTGGCTTTCAAAGCCGGGGCATAGCCGCCTTCATCGCCGACCAGGGTGGCGTAGCCCTTTTCCTTCAGCACGGATTTCAGGGCGTGGTAGATCTCCGCACCCCAGCGGACTCCTTCGGCAAAGGTCGGCGCGCCAAACGGCATGACCATGAACTCCTGCATGTCGGTGGACTGCCAGGCGGTATGTGCGCCGCCATTCAGGATGTTCATCATCGGCACGGGCAGAACGTGGGCGTAGACGCCGCCCAGATAGCGATAGAGAGGCAGGCCGAGGGAGTTCGCCGCCGCTTTTGCCACAGCCAGGCTGACGCCCAGGATGGCGTTCGCTCCCAGCTTGGACTTGTTCGGCGTCCCGTCCAAAGCGAGCAGCTCGGCGTCGATCGCCTTCTGCTCCGCTGCATCCCAGCCGAAGAGGGCGTCCGAGATCACGCCGTTGACATTGGCGACTGCCTGAGAGACACCTTTGCCGAGATAGCGCTTCTTGTCGCCATCCCGCAGTTCAAGCGCTTCGTGTACGCCTGTGGACGCCCCGGAGGGCACCGCGGCGCGTCCCCACGAGCCGTCTGCCAGGTTGACTTCCACCTCGACGGTGGGATTGCCGCGCGAATCCAGGATTTCAAGTGCTGAAATACTTTCGATGATTGTTTCCATTTCATTCTCCGAATGTTTTATCAGTGAGCACAATCCCCCCCGTTTGTGGACTGAAAATTTTCGTAAGTATAATCCACTTTCGTCTGCCGCCTGTCACACAGAGGACATGTCAAAAGACCATAACTGGGTAGTAGGAATTTAGTAGGGGGTTGTTTCTTTCTGGGAACTTTTTTGCCTCTAATACCATCTAGGGATTGGTTTCATACGAAATGGAGGTTCACATGAACGCACGAAGATTCTTAAATTTATTTGTTCTCGCAGCGGTGCTGCTTGCATCGTTCGCAGCCGTCAGCCCGGCATTCGCCGCCAGCTGCGGCACCAGCTACACCGTCGTCAGTGGCGACACCCTGCGCAAGATCGCCGATCACTGCGGCACGACCGTCTCTGCCCTGCGCAAGGCCAACCCTGAGATCGGCTGGGGCAGCCTGATCTATCCCGGCCAGGTCCTGCAGCTGCCCGGCGCCGTCCTGGGCACGGATGGAGGCTACTTCGTCTATATCGTTGCCCGCGGCGAAACACTGCGGTCACTCGCCTCCCGCTTTGGCACGACCGTGGATGCCCTGCTCGCAGCGAACCCGGAGATCTCCAACGCCAACCTGATCTACGAAGGCCAGCG
>DATAKV010000101.1:0-3152 GCA_036261375.1 Anaerolineales bacterium | reverse complement strand
GCATCCAGGCCCTCGACCGGCGGAGCGGGAATCGGCGTGGAGGGGATCAGCAGCAGGTCAGAGGATTCGAAGAACTGCTCAAACTTCTTTTTGATCTCGGTCTGTGTGCGTCTGGCGAGGATGTAGTCTGTCGAGCTGGTCTTTGCGCCCTCCTCCAGCCTTTTTCGGATATCTTCTCCAAATAATTCGGGGTGCTCACGCAGACGGTCGCGATGCACTGCTGCGCCATCGGATTGGGTCATGGTCTTGTTGGCGAGGGCGGCATCCCGCAACCAGTCCATGTTTACTTCCTTGACGATACAACCCATGGCTTCAAAAAGCGTAGCAGCTTCGTGGACCGCATTGATCACATCAGGCTCGGCGTCTTGAATATAGTTACCTGTACCGAGAGCGATCTTTTTTCCATTCATGGTATCCAGCAGGTGGCCCAGATAGTCGCCGTTGATCATTTTGGTGGAGGCAGCGTCGTCCGGGTCATGGACAGAGATGACCTGCATGATCAGGGCGGCATCCCTGACACTTTGGGTCAAAGGACCCACATGGTCGAGGTTCCAGGAGAGCGGGAAAACACCACGCAGGCTGACCCGTCCATAGGTGGGCTTGAACCCCACCACGCCGCACAGCGAAGCCGGGATGCGGATCGAGCCGCCCGTATCCGTACCCAGCGCGCCGAGTGCCATGCCGGTCGCCACTGCGATAGCCGATCCACTGGACGACCCACCCGGGATGCGCGAGGGGTCCCACGGATTGCGGGCGATCCCGTAATGTGGATTTTTGCCGGTCACGCCCAGGGCGATCTCGTGGGTGTTCGTTTTCCCCACGAAGATGGCGCCTGCCTGCCTGAGCTTTTCCACGACAAAGGCATCCGTGTCGGGAACGTAATTTGAAAAAAACAGTGAGCCAATGGTCCTGCGAACCCCGGCCATATCGAAGAGGTCTTTTAAGGCGATCGGGATTCCACGCAGGGTGCTCGTCAACGGATTGGCCGTGGCAGGCAGTCGTGCATCGAGTGCAGACTCTAGATCGAGAACGGTAATGAAAGCGTTGAGCTTCGGATTGAGCCTCTCGATCTGGCGGAAGCAGGCTTCGGACAGATCACGCGCAGTTATCTTCCCGTCCTGTAGTTTTTTTAATGCAGAGGTAATGGTCAGGGGCTCGTTGTGCATCCCCGCATTATAAATCCCAATGGATAAAAAAATCTGCCCCAAAGGTTATATCCTCCGGGGCAGATTCCTTTGGAAGGCCTAGAACAAGCCGACTACTTTTCCGGTCTCAAGGTCGAGGTCCACATCGTAAAAGACGGGACGGGTAGGCAGGCCCGGCATCGTACGCATATCACCGAGGATCGGATAAAGGAAACCTGCACCAACACTGGCACGGATCTCACGCACGGTAATCCGGAACCCGGTTGGAGCGCCCTTCTTAGTCGCGTCGGTGCTGAACGACAGATGGGTCTTGGCCATGCAGATCGGCAGCTTATCGAAGCCCAGACGGGTGTAACGGGTGATCTGTTCCTCTGCCTGGGGAGTGTAATCCACACCGTCGGCGCGGTAGATCTCGCGAGCAATCGTATCGATCTTTTCTTTGATCGGCATTTCAAGTGGATAGAGGAACTCAAAGTTGCTGGGTTTTTCAGCAGCCTTAATAACGGCTTTTGCCAATTCTATGGAGCCTGCACCGCCATCCGCCCAGTGGGTGGAAACAACTGCATCCATTGCGCCCATCTTGAGCGCGGCCTCACGGATGATCTCTACTTCGGCCGGAGTATCGGTGGCAAAAGAATTCACCGCCACGACCACGTTGACACCGTACTTGAGCGCGTTCTGAATGTGCCGCTCCAGGTTGGGCAGGCCGGCGCGCAGCAGGTCCAGGTTTTCATCGGTATATTCAGGTGCGAGAGGTTTACCGGCGACTACTTTGGGTCCGCCGCCGTGCATCTTGAGAGCGCGTACGGTGGCGACCAGAACCACCACCTGGGGGATCAGGCCAGAGTAGCGGCACTTGATATCAAAGAACTTTTCCATGCCGATGTCCGCGCCGAAGCCCGACTCGGTGATCACAAAGCCATTCTTACCGACGAGCTTGAGGGCGATCATGTCGGCGATGATCGAGGACTGGCCGTGGGCGATGTTGGCAAACGGCCCTGCGTGGACAGTGGCGGGCGTCCCTTCGAGGGTCTGCATCAGGTTGGGCTTAATCGCATCCTTCATCAGAACGGTGACTGCACCGGCAACACCGAGGTCTTCGGCAGTAACGGCTTCGCCGCGCTTATTCGTAGCGACGACCATGCGGCCAAAACGCTCGCGCATATCCTCGAGCGAGGTGGTCAGGGCAAGCACAGCCATGATCTCGGAGGCCACTGTAATATCATATCCAGACATATGCTCATGACCGGCTTCATCCTTGCCGCGCCCGACTTCGATCTCGCGCAGGAATCGGTCGTTGATGTCGATCACGCGCCGCCAAGTGATCGTCGATTCGTCGATATCGAGGCGGGCGAAGCAGGAACGTTCTTCGGGAGTCAAGTCGTTGGGATTTGTTTTATTGATCCCGAGCTTCTTCAAGCGGCGAAGCATGGTGGGGGAGAACCGGCGATTGCCCTTCTTGTCCAGGGGACACAGGGCGTTGAACAACTTCTCGTCATCCTGCACCTTTTCGTGCATGACACGGGCGTCCAGCGCAGCAGAGACCAGGTTATGGGCCGCCGTAATGGCGTGGATATCGCCGGTCAGGTGCAGGTTGAAATCTTCCATCGGGATGACCTGCGAATACCCGCCGCCGGCCGCGCCGCCCTTGATGCCAAAGGTTGGTCCCTGCGAGGGCTGGCGGATGGCAGTAATGACCTTCCGGCCGAGGTGGGCGCCCAGCGCCTGCGACAGGCCGACGGTGGTGGTGGTCTTGCCTTCGCCCAGCGGAGTGGGGGTGATGGCGGTCACGTCGATGTATTTGCCGTTGGGCTTGTTCTTAAGGCGCTCGAGGATCTCGAGTTTGATCTTGGCCTTGTAGGGACCGTAGAGCTCGAGCTGTTCGGGCCCTACAAAGCCAAGGTCAAGCTTGAGATCCTGAACCGGCTCGCGAAGCGCCCGAATGGCAAATACATCGACGTGACCGCCATCACCCCCACCCCTCTCGGGGAAGGCAAGACCACTACG
>DATAKV010000098.1:0-2672 GCA_036261375.1 Anaerolineales bacterium | reverse complement strand
AGGCCACCCGCGGGTCGATTTCCAGCCTCTTGGCAAAGTCCGCGGCCAGGCAGGCGATGTCGGATAGGTCTTCGGCACTTGGCTCGATATTCACCGTCGCATCCGTGAAGAGATATACCTGGTCTTCGACGATCATGATATAGACACCTGCGGCGCGCTTGGCTCCCTGACTCGTGTGATGGATTTGCAGCGCCGGCCGGATCACCTCCGGGTAATCGTAGGTCAGGCCCGACACGAACGCATCGGCATCGCACATCTTGACCATCATCGGTCCGAGAATGTTGGGATCGCTGATCCTCTTGACCGCGTCCATCATAGTCAGGCCCTTGCGGTTGCGCAGCTCATAATATGCCGTCGCATACTTGGAGGACAGGTAGTAGTTGTTGTTATCCACGATCTCGGGCTGGTACTCCAGGCCGAGGATATCGAGCTGCTGCTGGATGGTCTGCGGGTTGCCGATCAGGATGGGCGTGGCAATTCCTTCCTCTTTGAGCTGGTAGGCAGCCCGGATGATCTTCTGCTCCTCCCCTTCGGCAAAGACGACACGCTTCTTTCCGCCCGACGAGCGGGCCTTATTCTGGAAGAAGTAGCGTACCTGCTCGCCTTTGCCCTGGCGGTAGGCGAGCTGCTCGCGATATTCATCGATATCGATGGTCTTGCGCGCCATGCCGGTCTGCATCGCCATTTCGGCGACGGCTGGCGCCTCCCACAACAGGACGCGCGGGTCGAGCGGCTTGGGGATGATATATTCGCGCCCGAACTTGATGCTCTCACCTCCATAGGCGCGGATGACCGAATCCGGCACATCCTCCTTGGCGAGGGCGGCCAGCGCCTTCGAGGCGGCGAACTTCATTTCTTCGTTGATCTGCCGGGCACGCACATCCAGCGCGCCGCGGAAGATGAACGGGAAGCCAAGCACGTTGTTGACCTGGTTGACATAGTCGGAGCGGCCGGTGGCGATGATCACATCGCTGCGGGCCTCGCGCGCCAGCTCAGGCCTGATCTCAGGATCGGGGTTGGCCATGGCAAAGATGATTGGGTCCGGCGCCATGGTTTTGACCACTTCGGGCGACAACACGTTTGCCACCGACAGGCCGTAAAACACATCCGCGCCCTCGACCGCGTCGGCCAGAGTGCGATGACCCTTGTCCTCCACGGCCAGACGTTCCTTGTACTTGTTCATCCCCACGGTGCGTCCCTTGTAGACCACGCCTTTCGTATCCACGAGCATGATGTTCTCGCGCCTGACACCCCAGCTGATCGCCAGCTCCGCACAGGATACCGCAGAAGCCCCCGCGCCCGAGATCACCAGACGGATCTCGTCATGCTTCTTGCCGACGATCTCCAGGGCATTTGCCAGGCCCGCTGACGAGATGATCGCCGTGCCGTGCTGATCATCGTGGAAGACCGGGATATCGAGCATTCCCTTGAGAGTCTCTTCGATATAGAAGCATTCGGGAGCCTTGATATCTTCGAGGTTGATGCCGCCAAAGGTGGGTGAAATCGCCGCTACCACCTTGATAATCTCGTCCGGGTCATGGGAGTTCACTTCGATGTCGAACACGTCGATATCGGCGAACTTTTTGAAGAGCACGCCCTTGCCTTCCATGACAGGCTTGCTGGCCAGCGCGCCGCGGTCGCCAAGGCCGAGGATGGCCGTGCCGTTCGAAATCACAGCCACCAGGTTCCCTTTGGATGTGTACTCATAAGCATCCGCAGGATTTTTCTCGATCTCCAGGACCGGCTCCGCCACACCGGGCGAATACGCCAGGCTGAGATCCCGCTGGGTATCCATGGGCTTGGTGGGGACGATCGCTATTTTGCCGGGTTTGCCCTTCAAGCGGTGATATTCAAGCGCATCTTCACGAGTGAATTTAGCCATACGACCTCCTGTGGTTTAGCAGTCACCCCGATTATTCCACGAGTTCATGGATTTACCTAGTTGCATTGGTCATGAATTTTATAAAAGCTCCCGCTTTCCGCCAGAATTAACAAGGCAGGCAAGATGCCTGCCTTGTTAATTCATGATCTTTCTAGTAGATGTACGGTTGTGGAAGTCAGGAAGGCATGGGAAGACTGAATGCACGGGCTACGAAAATTGCCATCGCTGCACGTGATACATAATTCTGCGGGCAGTACATTAATGGGTTCGTGGCACAGCCAGACGTAAGGCCATCATTATAGAATTCCTCAATGTATGGTGTGTAAGCCTCTATTCCAGGATAGGGAATATCGGCGAATATACCGGTCGGGGACGGAGTGGGAGCAAAATTCCCCATGGCACGCTCGATAAAAACTGCAGCCTCCCCGCGAGTGGTGAAGGTATCTGGACAATATCTCAAGGGAGATAGTCCGCAGCCACTCGTGATACCCGCCGCCCAGATTGACTGGACATAGTCCAAAGCCCAGTGACCTGCGGGTATATCAACAAACGGCGACAGTACATCCGCTATAACCATCGTCGAGCCGTTTGTGCTCGCGATGCCCGAAGCAGAGATTGAGTAGGAAGCTGTATCAAGTGTAAGAGGGATGCCTACCTTCTTCAGTTTATCCACCTGAACCGTAAGATTAAAGAACCCACTGCCAGCGTTAAGGTCACCCAACTCGCAAGTTGCAACTCCGCCTGCCGAAGTACAACCTAGATCAGATGAGCTGAAAGTGGTATGGCCGGG
>DATAKV010000095.1:0-7671 GCA_036261375.1 Anaerolineales bacterium | reverse complement strand
CACAAAGGTCTCTCGGATGCCGGGCATCCCGCCACTTCCGCCTCCCTGCTGGCGGGTGACCTCAAAGGTTTTACGGCCCAGGATGATCGTATCGAACCCAGCCATGAGGCCCATAAAGTCGATATCGGGGTCCATGACGATCCAATCACTTTCGCCGTTCGGACCGGCGATATAACCGTCAAGGCTCATTGCCACGGAATAACGAACTCGTTTCATGGGTACCTCCATAAATACAGGCAGTATAAGGCAAGTGGCCTGGACGAGACAACCCCATGGCAAGCTGTATTTTGTGGAAGAGCTCTGCAACGCATGATAGTCGTCTTACGCTGCCTACCGGATCTTCGTATATGTTATGTCAAAGTCGTGTTCCCAGGTGGTGCCGTCGCTGGAGTTCTGCCAGCGAGCTGTGATGGTGTTCCCATCCTCACTGAATTTTCCTTCAAACCGTTGTGAAAAACCCGGGGCATTCCGCCACATCTTCCAAAGCCCATCCGAAAAGCTCATCTCGTACACTCTTGAAACACTTCGATTGTCATAGTAAAGCACCATGTAACTGGGTGTCGATTCATCCCGGCCGATGAGCCAGATGGCATCCGGTGTACCCTGGGGCTGGCCGCCCATGTACATCGCGAGAAAGGCTCCTCCTTCCAGCCATCTGATCGAGACCTGTCCGGTCAGGGTATCGGATGAGTCCGGGAGGAACGATGCGTTCGATAGAACCATCTCCCACTCACCCACGAACCGTTCAAGGTCCTGGAGAGCCGGGTTGGGGGTTTGTGGATCACTCTTTGTCATTGGCGTACTCCGTATTCACCACTTTACATCCTGCAGCCAGAGCTTTGTCTCTTCTGCTTTCGCGGCACGCTCGGCTTCATGGATCAGCTGGTTTAAGCTTCGCCTGCGTCTGAACGGGGCATTGGGCGGCAGATAGCAATCAGGAACAGCTGTCGGCTCCTGATTCTGCGATAGGTTGAAGCAGGGTGACCCGCGCTGGATCAGCAGCCGCTCCGAGGCACTCAAGTCATTCCCGACCACATCAAACATTTCGGATCGTGAGCTCAGCAGTTCGATGGTAAAGCTCATGGATTTCGGCCAGTTACACCAGACAAACCGGCCCATGATCGAATGTCCCTTGAAGCCGCTGAGCAGATGCTCCCAGACCCGGGCAAACGCAAGATGGGACTGGCCGACATAGAAGACCACTTCTTCGTCTCGAAAAAGATACAGATCCAGGCTCTTCCACTCTGCCGGACAGTGCTCAATGAGCAGGAAGCGTTTGAGAGAAATGACAACCTTCTGATCATCCATGGAACGGTGCTCCTAATACTTGAACTGGATCCACAATCTCTCACTGCAACCAGTATAGATGCATGACCTTCGAAAATCAACCCCCGGCCGGCCCCAGGCTTAAATCCTGGCAAGTGGCAGCGTGTTGCCTGTATGTTCCTAGCATGCTTTGCCCTACTGTACACATCCTGTATAGCGCATGGTGGATTATGGTTAGTTTGTATTGTACGATGGAGCGATATGAAATGGCCCCCGGGCCACATCACAGAAGGAAAGCGCAAATGGCAGGAGTAGTGTACACCCAACCACGGTGAAATTACCTTATAGGATGCTTACTGTGCGAAGCCGAACGACCTGGCTCATTTCAACCGAATAAACAACAACTGCCTTGATAAACAAGACAGTTGCTCCAGGCTTTGTTGGGCAGGTTTTGCAATACACTGCGATGTTGATGATCCGCCTTCACCGCAGCAAAGACGAAGCTTGAGCTTGAAATTGTGTGATTGCATCATATACGCCAATACCGATGCCATTAAAGAGTTGCTCCAGCTCAACCATGTTGTGGGCCAGGAAGAGTAGCACAGAGTTATTGTTGGGGTCGGCTCGCCACCAGCCTCCGAAGCCGCCCGGCCAGCCAACAGCACCCATACCGCCACCACAGGGTTGCGGCCCCGCTTTCAGGGGATCAACCACCATCGCGACGCCCAGCCCGAAACCATGACCAGCATCGAGAATTGACCTGGCATTTACCCGTTGTTTCTCGTTCAGGCAGTTAGTGACCATACGAGTGAAGGTCTCAGGGCGCAGCAGCCGGTAACCATTCACAGTGCCCGCATTTAAGAACATCCGTGCAAACGTAAGATAATCGTCTACTGTTGACCAAAGCCCCTGGCCACCAGAGACATAGGCCATCCCTTCAGGCCGCTCCGACAGGAACGAGTTACTTGGGCCCGTAGGGCGGACGCACAGGCGACCCGCATCGTCAAAGCCATACGCCTCAGCCTGCCGCTGTTTCTTCTCAAATGGGACAGTAAAGCCGGTGTCATTCATTCCAAGCGGGTCGAAAATTCGACGTTTGAGAACATCGGCCAGCGGTGCATCTTCTATGCGCGCAACGAGCAGGCCCAGGAGATCGGTTGAGTGACCATAGTGAAATGCCGTTCCCGGCTGATCGATCAAAGGTAATGCGGCGAGTCTGGCAATCCAATCATCGGGGAGCACTTCACTGTCGATATCGCCGCCCAATGCCTCTTTATACGCCTTTGCGATAGGACCGGAATGAAAGTCCCCATACGTGATGCCCGAACGGTGAGTCAGCAGGTCTTCAAAGGTAATGGGCCGCTCTGCCGGATCTGTCTGATGGAGCGGACCTGTGGACGAACGCATGACATGCATCTGGGAAAACTCAGGTGCCCAACGTGTAATCGGGTTGTTCAACGCGAACCGGCCCTCCTCAAACAACATAAGTGCCACCGTGGATGTAATCGGCTTTGTCATTGAAGCGATGCGGAACAATGTATTTCTCTCTATGGGCAGCTTGCGTTCTCTATTCCTCCAGCCTACCCCCGCAGTCTGTAGTACCTGACCATCCTGCCAAACGAGCATTGCTGCTCCAGCAAGACCGCCAGCAACGACAATTTCATTGATAGGAGCCGTGATTCGTTCTTCTCCCACAAACGTTCTCCTTTCTTTTTGTTGCACACAATCTTTTGCCTAACGGTGAGCGGTATCGGCGTGATGAGAAAAAGCTTGGAAACGGGAATCTGCCAAAGCTCAAAGAAAGCCTAAAAAACGCGCAGATTTCCCCCGGTTGGGTGCATTATCGGAGAATTAGAAACGCATTGCTGGGCGTTTTAGGTTTGGTCCTGGTTCATCCAATCATGTATTGGAACGAGCCAGGTTGGCAATGTCGCTATATGCCTGACGAATCCACGCAGCAGCCCAGACAGCAATACCGATAAATTTAGAGCCGTCTTCTGCAAGTTGTCCAATAGTGTTGAAGAACGTATCAAATACCTGAGACAAGATCCAGAAGAACACCGTCAGCCCAATTCCAACCAGCGTCGAACGTGCAAGCTGGTGGTACGACCGAAAAACGATCAAGCCGATCGTGCCAAAATACAGAGCGGTGACAATGAACTCGTTCAGGTAGAGTTTGGGGTATACACGATCGTGAAGCATAATTATATCGTCTACTCCCATCGCCCACGTCAAGACTGCTGCCAGCAGCAGGGCTGTT
Source organism: Anaerolineales bacterium (assembly GCA_036261375.1). Classification (GTDB taxonomy): domain Bacteria; phylum Chloroflexota; class Anaerolineae; order Anaerolineales; family Villigracilaceae; genus Defluviilinea. Next base: position 4,145 of record DATAKV010000095.1, on the reverse strand, counting down.
CGATTCGACGGCTTGAGACTCCCCGCAAACGACAGGATCGCCGCGGCTCCAAACCAGACAAGCCCCCCCAGGTTCGAGAAGCTGCCGACATAAAATGAGCCATCCAAAACTTGTTGCGGTTCACGGGTAAAGACAGCTGCCGGTTCACCAAGCAACCACGACGCAAGGGCAACAAGTGCGATGGCTACGCATCCAAACAAAACCGCAAAAATGAGATGAAGAAACTCACTCCAACCGGTTTGCAAGGCAGTTTTCGTCTCTAGATTATTGTGTCTACGGTTCAATGGCGTATCCTTATGCAAGACAGTCCTTGTAAAACAAACACCGATATATTTGCAATATTATAGTCTGCGTATTCACAAGCGACTGTCAAATTGGGGTGAGAGTAGTTATTGGAATGGAAATTCAATTTTGTCCCATCTTCTGGTTATAAAACCAATCGAGGAGGCAGCTCGATCCCAACCTCTTTTCGGATGGGAATACGGACGAAGCCCAGGCAGGAATTCGGCGGCATCCGCCTAATTGCTTTTCTCTTCCAGAATACGACTGCTCCGGTACGCGACTTACATCGTCCAGACTTCTGCTTTCATATCCGTTTCTTCAGACCAGCGGTAGTAGAGTTGCCGGATTTCCTCCACGATATCGGTAGGCAGCGGCTCGATCTTCTTCGCCGCGGCCAGGAACTCGTGCAGGTTCTCCAGGCGGCTGGTCGCGCCGACCGTGGCGCGAACTTCGGGGAAGCTGTGTGCAAAGCGGACGCAGAATTCGGTCCAGCTTGGTACGCCCGAGCGCTCGTAGATCGGGGCCACTTCGGCGGCGCGCTGCTGCAGGTAGGGCTTCCAGGCGTAGCCGGGCACGTCACGCAGCCTGTACACATCCCCGCCGGCGACGGTGCGCATGGCGATCATCGGCTCCTGGCGCTCCACCAGCACATCCCACAGCTCGTTGGACGGGAAGCGCTGGAGCGGGTTGAGGTAGAAGATATACCCGTCCAAGATGCCTTCAGGCCAGCCGCCGCGGATGGCACGCAGGGCGGTCTCGGACGACCAGGGGAAGACTTCGAGCACAAAACGCCGCACCAGGCCTTCGCGCTTGAATTGTTCGAACAGTTGATAGCACTCGCCGCCCGTGGCATAGTCTTCGGCTAGCTCGTTATTAAGGCAGAGCTGCCCGATCTCGAGGGTCTCGAGTCCGAGCGGGTCGATGTTGCGGTGGATGGTGTCGCGCAGCTCGTCACGGTGGTTCCAGCCGATCTTGACGACCAGGTTCGGGACGAGGGTCCGGTCCTGGTCGAAGGCAGCCCGCAGCACCTCGATGGCGTTGCCGTACGTGTCGCTGGTGTGGAACCAGGAGGTCCCCTCCATTGCAGCCCGGGCGGTACGGACGCGGTCTTCGAAGGGGATCTTTCCGTCCCCGAGCCGGGTCGTCCCGTAAATGTAGGGAGGGAGGTCGGTCAAAAGGTTCGATTTATCGGTTTGTGACATAGGGTATCCTGTTTTACATAGTGTAGGTCAGGTTTTCAGCCTGACAGTTCGCGAAATGGCTCGCCGAAGCCATAGGGTAGCTCCTTCATAAACTGCTCCACATCGCCGGGAGCGATGAAGATCCGGTCGATGCGCCTGGTAAAGCCCTTCGGATCCTTGGGAACCAGCAGCAGTCCTGCCCCGACCTGATCCGTCCGGGCAAACAGATCGACAGCGGGGTCCTTTTTGTAGGCTTTCGGTTCGATTCGGCTGATCTCCTTGAAGGATAGGATCAGGCGGTAGTCCAGGTGGCCGGGTACAAAACGGATGGCCAGGCCGGAGGCGTTGACGATGTAGGTGACGTCTGCGCCGAAGAAGCGCGTATCCTGGTAGGACAGGGTAAAGCCTACGATCATGATCACATACTGCCAGAAGGTCAGCCCAAATCGCCCCTGCAGCAGCCAGGCGATGGCGAACGCACCGGCGACCAGCAGGGCGATCTTGCGGGCGGCCCTGCGCCAGTCGACGGGCGGCCGGTCTACATGGAATTTGCCGTCCTGCCCGGCATACCTGTATCGTATGTGCGAGATCCAGGCCGCGGCCTGCCAGCGCAGAGACAGGATGCCGGCTGCCACGATGGCAAGAAAGATGGCCGCGATGGACGGCGAGCGCGGCCAGAGCGCTACGACCGCGATCCAGGCATAGGGGTACTGTTTGAGAAACAGGACGGGGAACCCCAGGATAAAACGGTTGAGGGCTTGTTTCATGGGTGCTGGAAGTGGGGGTACAATGAGTGCAATTCTCACCGTTGAACACATCATATCACAGGCAAATCAAGTTCCGTCGTTGCGGCCTGCAGGAAGCAAGCTCATATGCGATATGCATACCTTCAATTTATCATACGATTGGAAACAGGATACGCTTCCCATCTCTGTCTGTTATGAAGCAATCTATTGAACCTTCAAGCGTCGATGACGCTGCGCTGATGCGCCTGATCGCCCTGTCACAGGAGCAGGCGCTGGCCCAGCTGTACGACCGCTACAACCGCCTGGTCTTCAGCCTGGCTCTGGCCATCGTCCAGGACCGGGCCACGGCCGAGGAGATCACCCTGGATGTGTTCATGCGCATCTGGCAGAAGGCGGCGCTCTACAACCCGGAGCAGGCCCGGGTCAGCACCTGGCTGACCCATATCACCCGCAACCATGCCATCGACGTGCTGCGCCGCCGCGCCGTCCGCCCGGAACACCATTCGGTCGAGCTGGACGAGGAGGCGCCGCGTTCCGAGCCGCCCGGTCCCACACCTGCCGACACAGCAGAAGAATCGCTGCAGCGCGAGCGCATCCGCCTGGCCCTGAGCCTGCTGCCCGCCGACCAGCGGCAGGTATTGTTCCTGGCTTATTTCGAGGGCTACACCCAGAGCCAGATCGCCGAGACCCTGCGCCAGCCGCTCGGGACGGTCAAGACGCGGATGCGCCTGGCCCTGCAGAAACTTCGTGACTATTTGCAGGGGGAAAGTGAGCCTGTGAATACATCCACAAATGCTTCTTCTGCGTACAATACTAAGAAGGAATGAAGATGTCTGACGACGCGCATGTTCTCGACCTGATCCCCGCTTTTGCAATCGGCGCCCTGGAGGCCGAGGACTTCGCTCGCGTGGAAGCACATCTGGCCGGCTGCCTGATCTGCCGGGCCGAGTCGCGCGCCCTCGAGGAAGTGACCGCGCAATTGCGTTTTGCCGCCGCACCTTCTGCACCGTCGCCCGAGTTGAAAGACCAGCTTATGACCCGCGTCAGCGGTACACCGCACAGGGCACCAGCAGCCCCAACCCCCGCGCCCTCCCGCCCCCTCCTGGAGCGCCTCCTGCCTGCCTGGGGACTGGCCAGCCTCGTGCTCCTCCTGGCGCTGGGGGCCTTGAACCTGTCCCTGTGGCAGAGGTTCAACGAAGCGCAGTCCTTCACAGCGCCGGGCGGCATGCGGGCCGTGCCTCTCAGCCCGGAGGGCGCGGCCTCGAGCGCAACCGGCTTCGTCCTGATCAGCGCCGACGGCCAGGACGGCGCCCTCGTCGTCGACGGGCTGCCGCCCCTCGCTGAAGACTATGAATATCAGCTCTGGCTGATCCGGAACGGGGAGAGGACCAGCGGGGCCATCTTCTCCACCGATGAGAACAGCTACGGCGGGACGCGCATCCGTGCTCCCTTATCCCTGCTCGAATACAGCGCGGTTGGAATTACGGTCGAGCCGGCCGGAGGCAGCCCCCAGCCCACCGGGGAACGGGTCCTGGGCGGGCCGCTTCGTACTCCCTAGATTCGAAATTTCCGCCTTTTCCATACATCCAGCCTTTCTAAAAGTGCGTACATACCAATAGGTTTTGCACCACTCTCTTACTGAGCGTGGTGTCCGTCTTCTGTGTCTGGCGGCAGCTAGCATTGATGGTCCGCCGAACTCACAACTTCCTTCCACTACTCTTCAGCCGCTTCGATGAATGTACTCTCACGCTGGTGACCGCCGGGCCAGAGCATTTCCGTATCGGAAAGGAGTAATTGAAATGGTCAGAAAAGTTTGGACAAGGATGGGGATGGTCGTTGTCGTTCTCGCCCTGCTCATGAGCATCACTTCACTCAACTTCGCCGCCGCTCAGGAAGAGGAGGAAGGTCCGGTCATGCTGCACCCGCAACTGGGTGT
>DATAKV010000071.1:0-3828 GCA_036261375.1 Anaerolineales bacterium | reverse complement strand
ATGCTCGGGGATGCCCACCCAGCCATATCCAACCGCAAAGATCGATAGGATGATCAAAGGCACAGTCATCGTCCAGGGGGTCTCCTGGGCGTGCTCGGCTTCCTTCGTGCGCGGCTCGCCGAGGAAGGTCAGGGTGATCTGGCGCATAGTATAGAAGGCGGTCATAAACGCGGCGATCGCCAGGCTAAGAAAGACCGCCCAGTGACCATGACCGAAGGCGTCCGCCAGGATCTCATCCTTCGACCAGAACCCGGAAGTAATAAGCGGGAACCCGGACAGGGCAAAGCCGCCGATCAGGAACGTCCAGAAGGTAATGGGCATTTTCTTGCGTAAGCCGCCCATGTTGTACATGTCCTGCGGGTCCACATGGTGGTTGCCGGTGTGCAGGACGCCGTGCTCCATGCCGTGGATGACTGAGCCGGAGCCAAGGAAGAGCAATGCCTTGAAGAAGGCATGGGTGATCAGGTGGAAGACTGCCGCCACATAGGCGCCGATCCCGAGCGCGGCGATCATAAAGCCGAGCTGTGAGATCGTGGAGTAGGCCAGCACGCGCTTGATGTCGTTCTGTGCTACGGCGATGGTCGCAGCAAAGAGTGCCGTAAACGCACCGACAAACGCCACAATGGACATTGTGCCCGCGTCGAGACTGATGAGCGGGAACATGCGCACGACCGCGTACACGCCGGCCGAGACCATCGTCGCCGCATGGATCATGGCGCTGACCGGGGTCGGGCCTTCCATCGCGTCGGGAAGCCAGACGTGCAGCGGGAACTGCGCCGACTTGCCAACCGTGCCAATGAAGAGCAGCAGCCCGATCAGGCCTGCAGCCGAGAAACCAAGGAAGCCGCTGGGGACAGAAGCCAGCGTATTCAGTACCTCTTCGGTGAAAATCTCTCGGAATGTGAGCGTTCCGGTGACCGAATATAGGTAAGCGATACCGAGCAGCATGAACACGTCGCCGATGCGGGTGGTCATAAAGGCCTTGACCGCCGCATCGCGTGCCGAGGGTTTGGCATACCAGAAACCGATCAGCAAGTAGGAGCACAAGCCCATGATCTCCCAGCCGACGAAGAAAGTCAGCAGGTTATCGGAGAGCACAAGCACGTACATGCCAAAAGCAAACAGTCCAAGGAAGGCAAAGAAGCGCGAGTACATCGGCTCGACGGATGGAACCGTGTGCTTGTCCACAGGACTGCTTCGCTGGTGTCCGTGTTCTTCGACCGTCGCGCCATGCGGGGGGAGTCCCATGCGATCGTGGTCGCCTTTGGGCTGGCCGAAGTTATGGTAACCCACGCTGTAGAGGAAGATCATGAAGATCGTGATCGCCACAAAGAACAGGATCGCCGCGGTCGTCGGGTCCAGGAGCACGCCAATCCGGAACCAGGTATCCCCTGTCGGTAGCCAGGGGATCGAGGATTCAAACGGGTGTTCACCCAAATGTTCCACGCCCAGCGCACGAACGAATACGACCATGCTCAACAGCCACGAGAGAGCGGCTGCACCCACGCCGATCGTATGGCTCAGCGCCTTGCTGCGGTTCGTGAACAGCACGATCAAAAAGAATGCCAGGACAGGAGGGAGAGGGATCAGCCAGAGCAATGTCTCAGTCGTCATAATTTCCCTACCACTTCATCATGTCGATTTCGTCCGCCACGACGGTATTGCGGCGGCGATAGACGGAGATCACCAGGGCGAGACCGACAGCCACTTCGGCTGCGGCAACCGCAAAGACGATGATCGCAAAGACCTGCCCGGTCATCTGGGTGACGTCCCCATAACGCCAGAAGGCAGCCAGGTTGATATTGACGGCATTGAGCATCAGCTCGATGCCAAGCAGGATCGCAACCGCGTTCCTGCGCGAGAGCACCCCGAACAAGCCAATGCTAAAAAGCGCAGCGGCAAAAATGAGATACCAGGAAAGGGGGACCATGTGCGCTTCTCCTTATTTGCGGTTGAAAGCCACGTAGACCGCGCCGATCAGCGCCGCCACCAGCAGGACAGAGGCCACTTCGAAGGGCAGGACATACGCGTTCGGTGAAACGAGTGCATCGCCCAGCGCGGCGATCGCATCGAAATCGGACGGGTATGCGGCGGCCGTCGTCGACATGCCGCTCCAGCCCTGGAGCAGGAAGAACAGGCCGCCGAAGGTCAGTACGGCAAGCAGCGCGCCCACCCACCAGTTGGAATTGATCTGGGGACCGCGGTCGCGTATATCCTTGCGGGTGAGCATGACAGCAAAGATGAACAGGATGGCTATCGCGCCGATGTATACCACCACCTGGACCACTGCCAGGAAGTTGGCATGCAGCAATGCATAGGTCACTGCAACACCAAAAAGGGTCGACACCAGCCACAACGCCGCATGGACGAGGTTGCCTGTCGTCACGACCATCACGCCCGAAGCGAGCGTGAACAAAGCTACTACGATGAAAATGATTTGTTCGCCAGTCATGAGTTGCTCCGATTAGTGATGAGCTGCTTCGGCCATCGCCTCGGCCTTCGACATTCCTTCCACTTTTTCGCGTTCCCTGCGGCTGTACGAACGGGCGATCTCCGTCGAAAGCCAGGCGACCAGCACATTCGACAGGAACATGCCCGCGATGTAGACCAAGGTCGGGGTCCCGGCCAGGAGCGCATTCATCAGCGCGGTCACCATTAACAGCACAAAGGACAGCGGCGTGAGGAATTTCCAGTTGAAGGCCAGCATGTGATCGATGCGGATGCGCATCAGCGTGTACTTGACCCACATGATGATCCAGTAGCCCAGGAAGGCCTTGAAAACGATCACTGCAATGGCGAGAAAGGGGCTGACCTGCTCCAGGCCGAAGAAGCGATACCCGCCAAAGAACAGGATGGCCCAGAAACCGCCAAAGGTAAAGGCATGCAAAAGCTCCCCTGCATAGAACATGCCGAACTTCATGCCTGAATATTCGATGTTATAGCCCGAGACCAATTCCGATTCGCCTTCGGCCATATCGAAGGGTGCCCGTCCCAGCTCGGCGATGGCGGCGATCAGGAAGATCAGCGCGGCCAGGGGAGCCAGGAAGACATACCAGATATCCTGGCGCTCGATAATGGTATTCATTCCCATCGATTCCGCAAAAATGGTGGGGATCAGCAGCATCGTCAGCATCGGGATCTCGAACGAAACCATCACGGCCACCTGGCGAAAGGCGCCGATCAGGGCGAACTTATTATTCGACGACCAGCCCGCCATAATGATCGAGAGCGTCCCGATCGCACCGGCAGCGATGATGTAGAGCGCGCCGATATTCAGGTCCACGCCAAGGATCGTCGGAGCCAGCGGCACCACGGCCCACAGGATCAGCACGGACATCATCGAGAGCATAGGGGCGATGTTGTACACCACCTTGTCTGCGCCTCCAGGCGTCGTGTCTTCCTTGATGATCAGCTTGATGATGTCGGCGAAGGGCTGGATGAGGCCGAATGGACCGACGCGGTTCGGGCCGATGCGGTCCTGGAAGCGCGAGACCACTTTGCGCTCCACCCAGACCAGGAAGATATCGAGCACCATCAGCAGGCTGATCAGGAGCAGAACGCCGAGGAAGCCGATCAAAATATTGGCGGCAAGCTCGGGCATTCCCCAGCCGGTGAAGATGCCCAGTAACCAGTCTGCGGCTACTTTCAGGGGATCGTTCCAAAAGCTCATTGAGTACTCCTATGTTTGGAGTAGGCGACTCGCCGTACTTGCAGGTATGCCGCCTCTTACACAAACAAAAGGCTGAAAGGACGCATCCAATCAGCCTCTTTTCTTCTGTTTAATCGGAATTCAGGCCCACTCCAGCATTCCCTTGCGCCACGTATACA
>DATAKV010000061.1:0-3943 GCA_036261375.1 Anaerolineales bacterium | reverse complement strand
GGTATCACTGTAGCTCACCTGGGCGATCTGAAAACAACGCCCACCCAGGCGGAGATCGAGTCGCTGGGCACGGTCAACGTGGTGCTGGTGCCGGTCGGCGGCGGGGGCGGGCTGAATGCAGCCAAGGCGGCAGAGGTTATCAGCCTGATCGAGCCCAACCTGGTCATACCGATGCACTATTCCACGCCCGCATCAAAATTGTCTCTCGATTCGTTAAACAAGTTCGTAAAGGAAATGGGCCTTTCGAAGCCCGAGACGCAGCCGTCCCTGAAAGTGACCCGCAGTGGGCTTCCCAACGAGACTCATGTGGTCGTGCTGGATTACCAGAAAAGCTAATCTTTACCAATAGGAAAAAATGGCTGTCAAAGTTTTAATGACATGGGACATCGCCGGTGAACGCGACCAGGAATACTTCGAGTTCATCATTGGCGAATTCATCCCCGGCGTGCAGCGGCTTGGCTTGCAGCCCGCGGAGGCCTGGGCGACCATTTACGGGTCGTACCCGCAGATCCAGGTGGGACTGCTGGCTTCCAACATCTCGCAGGCGCGTCGCGTGCTCGACTCAAGCGACTGGGGTCTGCTGCAGGACAAGCTGTTCGATTACGTGAAGAATTACTCGTACAAGATCGTCCCTGCCCGCGGTGGGTTTCAGTTCTAAATTGTTACGTTAAAACCATATTCCCGTTATTGCGAGCCCGTTGGATCGAAGACTCGCAATGGCGGGATTTGTTTTTTTATGACATCACCTCGCCTCGCCCCCCGACTGTTGACCTGGTACCGCACAAATAAGCGGACCCTGCCCTGGCGCGATGCCGCCGACAAGGATCCCTATACGGTGTGGGTCTCGGAGATCATGCTCCAGCAGACCCGTGTCGAAACGGTCATTCCCTATTTCGAAAAATGGATGAAGTCCTTCCCAACGATCTCCGCGCTGGCGGCCGCCTCCGAGCAGGAGGTCTTGAACGCCTGGGAGGGACTTGGCTACTACAGCCGCGCCCGCAACCTGCACCGGGCTGCCCAGATCGTTGTTGAACAATATGGGGGAGGACTGCCGCGCGGTCTGCGAGAGCTGGCGGAGCTTCCCGGCATTGGCCGGTATACGCTGGGAGCGATCGCTTCGATTGCCTTCGATATGCCTGTCCCGGCGCTGGATGGCAATATCAAGAGGGTCTATGCGCGCGTCTTCGATATTGTCGAGCCGGTCGATACACCGAAAGGGGAGGCCATTCTCTGGGACCTGGCGGAAAAACACCTGCCGAAAAATGAAGCAGGCGATTACAACCAGGCGCTCATGGATCTCGGCGCGACGATCTGCATCCCGAAGAATCCACGCTGCCTGATCTGCCCGCTGATGAAGGTTTGCCTGGCCCGCCAGCGCGGCACCCAGAACGAGAGGCCGGTCAAGACGCCGAAAAAAAGCGTTCCGCATCATGTTCATGCAGCGGGCGTGTTCGTAAAACGAGGCAGGGTCCTGCTGGCAAAGCGCCCATCGAAGGGACTGCTCGGTGGGATGTGGGAGTTCCCCAATGGGCGCGTTGCTGGAGATCCGCTCGAGGGGCTGGCACAGGCCCTGAAAACGGGATACGGCCTGCGGCTGGGAAAGAAACGGCGAAGTATCCGGGATGTGGAACCGCTTGGCATTGTCCGGCATGGCTACAGTCACTTCAGCGTGACCGTATATGTCTACCGGAGTGAGCTGGCGGATGAGCCGGGGAACGAACATATGAAATGGATCCCCCTGCGTGAGCTGGACGAGTATCCGATGGGCCGCATCGACCGCCAGATTGCCAATCTGTTAAAGGATATGTAGAATTCTTGAATCTGTGGGGATTATGACGTAGAATAACCGGAATTGAGCGAGACCATACCTACCATTGAAGAAAGATTGGGGCCGCCATGTCCAGTGAACCTGCAAAAAGACTCGATCCAACGATCACTGCCGCGCTAATCGGTGTCGCCGGCACGATCGCCGTGACTCTGATTTCCGTATTTGGAAACCGGGCTCCTGCCCCACAACCCACACCTGTTCCGCCGACCGCGGTCGTGTATACAGAGACGGTGGCGCCGACTGCCCAGCCGACCCACACCGTGCCGGCCGGTGATAATACTTCCACACCTGAACCGCCTACCGATACGCCGGAACCGATCCCCACAGCCACGTTGATTCCCGTGGGTGCGGATTGGTCCCAGAACTGTATCAGTGCAGTGTGGGTACCCTATCCTTCCAGCGTCACCGCCAACAGCGACGATAAAGGCTGCCTCATCCAGCCTGTGGACGACAAATTCTATACGACCGCCGGCAAGCTTGCCTTTTCCTTTGACGAACGGGTGAACACCGCCCAGTTTTATGGATTGTTCACAAAGCTTCCGGCGGATGGAACCGCCCGCATCGCGCTCAGGCCCCTTACCGTGAGCCGCGGCGAAATTGTCATGGGCGTCTTCGCCAGCCCGGACGTCAACTCTGAGGGGATCATTATCACCCTCCCGGCCAGTAACGATGTCACAAAACGCCAGAAGTTCTTTATGAAGACCATGCCTGGTCAGCGGCGCTTCGCGGAGTCGGTCGATATGAATGAGGACCCGGCGGTTTATGATGTGGTATTCGATTACAACAGCGGCAGCATCACAGCCGTAGTGTACAAAGGCCAGTCCGAGCTTGGCACGGTCACGGTGGTGTCAGGTGAAAAATGGCTGTTCCTCGGATTCCAGGCCCTGAACGGTGGCACGAACACCCTGCAGGCGGAATTCCAGAGCCTGGAGATACAGGCCAGGTAGAATGCTTAAAAACAAACAGCCCGTCCTTTGAGAACGGGCTGTTTTGTTGTAGCGTATCTTACCAGCAGCAGGGTTGTCAGCTTATTGCATGAATCCCTTGCTTGCTCAGCGTGACGAGCACCATCGGCCTGCGCTTGGTCTCCTCGTATAGATAGGACTTGACCGCGTTGGCGATGTCCTTTTCACTATCGTATCCGCCGCCGTTGACCACGTCCATGATCTTGCGGCGGACTTCAGGCAGCAGCTTTTCGGCATCGTCGGGGGAGACAAATCCGCGGGTGATGATCTCAGGATCATGCAGGAGGCGGCCGTTCAAACTATCCACGCTGATATCGATCAGGAAGATGCCATTGCGGGCCAGCTTCTCACGCTCGCGCATGATGTCGTAGTCCACCTCGCCGATGGACTGGCCGTCGACGAAGACGTAGCCACCGGGGATACGGTCACCGAGCTTGATCCGGCCGCCGGCGAGTTCGACGATCTGGCCGTTTTCAACGACGATCACACATTCCTCCGGGATGCCCACTTCGACGGCCAGTTGTCCGTGCCGTCTCAGCTGGCGCAGTTCTCCATGGATGGGGAGGAAGTGCTTCGGCTTGATCAGGTTGAGGAGCAGCTTCTGCTCTTCCTGGCTGGCATGGCCTGAAACGTGGATCGGTGCAATTGCATCGTAGATCACGTTGGCGCCGCGCCGCAGCAGACGGTTGATCGTCTTGCTGATGGTCTCCTCGTTGCCCGGAATGGGATGAGAGGACAGGACGACCGTATCCTTGGGTTTCAGGTCAAACTGGCGGTTCGTCCCGGCCGAGAGCCGCCCCACGATGGAGGACGGCTCACCCTGCGACCCGGTGCACATCAGCACAACCTTGTGGCCCTGCATCTGCAGCGCCTGGTCGAGGGGGATCAATACATCGTCGGGGATTTCGAGGTAGCCCAGCTTGCGGGCAATCTTGACGTTGTCGATCATACTTGGGCCCGCCAGCGCCATCCTGCGTCCGTGCTTTTCGGCGGCATCGGCCACCTGCTGGATGCGCGAGATCAGGGAAGCAAACGTTGCCACGATGATGCGGCTGGGTGCTTCCTCGAACACTTTGTCCAGGGCGGGACCGATCACCTTTTCAGAGGGGGTCCAGCCGGGGCGCTCGGCGTTGGTCGAGTCTGAGAGCAG
>DATAKV010000266.1:0-4736 GCA_036261375.1 Anaerolineales bacterium | reverse complement strand
GGAGGAGTTTATCTACGCAGGTTCCTCTCTCGAAAATGTGGATACCACGCCGGTCGCCTCGGCCCGGTTCGGGACCGTGGATTCGCCACTGAACGATACCAAGCTCATGACCGCCCTGCAAAAGGATTTCAGCGACTGGGTGTATCGCACCTCCTCGGTCAAGGCGCGCGCCAACCAGGCCCTGAAGGTCTTTGCCGGTCCCGATGTCAGCCAGGCGGAGTTCATGAAAGCCTGCTCCGAGGCCGCCCGCGAGGCACGCGATGCCGAGACCGCCAAACGGACAGCCACCATCGACCGCCAGCTCAGAACTCTCGAAGATAAACTGGCGCGCGAAGAACGCGAGCTGCGTGAGGACGAAGCCGAGCTCACCAATCGCAAAATGGAAGAAGCCGGGACACATTTCGAAAACCTCACCGGACTCTTTGGGGGGAGACGCAAGGCGTCCCGATTGTCTTCTTCGCTCACCAAGCGCCGCATGACCGAACAGGCCAAGGGCGAAGTGGAAGAATCGCTGGACGCCATCGACGAGTTCAAGCGGCAGATCAAGGAGATGGAACGGCGCCGCGAAGAAGTCATCGCCGAGATTAACGACAAATGGGGCAAGCTGGTCAGCAGTGTCAGCGAAGTGATCGTCGCGCCGAAAAAATCGGATGTCTTTGTCACCCTGTTTGGTGTCGCCTGGATGCCGTATTACAGCATCCGCACGAACAATGAAATGATGGAGCTCCCTGCATTTGGCCCAGAGTAACATCCCGCCGCGTGGACGCGTCTGGATAGGGAAGTGTCATTGCTACGGGTTATTGCCATCGCAGTGACATATGAGGAACACTATGCTCTGGTTAATTCTTGCCATCGTACTCTGGGGGATTGTCCATTCCCTGCTCGCCTCCATGGGATTCAAAGAGGCCTGCCAGCGCTTGTTTGGTGACAAAGCGATGCGGGGCTATCGGTTGTTCTATAACCTGTTCGCCCTGCTCAGTTTCATCCCCATCCTGTATTTGATGGTCACCCTTCCGGACCGGCCACTGTATGAGGTCCCGATGCCCTATTCGTATTGGATGCGGGCCGGGCAGCTGGCTGCGCTGATTTTGTTGTTTGTAGCGGTCTTTCAAACCGACCTGTTCTCCTTCGTGGGCCTGCGCCAGCTCTTCGAAGAAGAGAAGAGCGGACCGCTGATTACCCATGGTCTCTACCGTTACGTCCGTCACCCGCTGTATACTTTCAGTCTGGCCATCCTGTGGCTGTCTCCGAGCATGACGCTGAATTCCTTTGTCTTCTACTGCGCGCTGACGCTGTACGTCCTGGTGGGGATCTTCTTCGAAGAGCGAAAATTGCTTCGTGTTTTTGGGGAGGAATACGCAAAATACAGGGCTGTCACGCCCATGCTTATCCCCGGCCGGCGACTGCGCTGGAACAATTCCCTGCCGGAAGCGTCTTAATAGCATACTCTGGCCGCCGTCTCCGGCGGCGATTTCTTGAAAACAGACCCTCCACTCGACCAGGGTCGAGCAGTCTACTCATCTGGAGTTAACGTTCATGATTTCAACAGGGTATAATTTTATGAATTAAATACACTGCGAACGCACGCATTCATGTACAACAATAAAAGTACATTGATTTATTCGTCGAGCGATTGAAAACCTATGGCAACCATTTCCTATCCTTATCAAAAAAACCCGGTACTTCCACAGCTGGCTGCTGCCGTGATCGGCGGCGTGACGCTGTTTTTTACGCTGGTCATCGCCTGGGTATTGGGATACCAGTTGATCTATGCAGGCCGCATCTTCCCGGGCGTCTCCGTGGCGGGTGTGGACCTGTCGGGCTTAAGACCATCGGATGCGGCGGTCAGGCTGAACGAGTCGTTATCCTATCCCATCGAGGGGAAGATCCTGCTGCGCTACGGGGAACAGGTATGGGTGGCGAGTCCCGCCGAGCTGGGCATGGTGTTCGATCCTTCATCCAGCGCGAAGACGGCTTATGAGCTGGGCCGGAGCGGCGGCTTGTTCGGGGCGCTTTCGGGTCAGGTCCGGGCAGCCGGGCCGGGGGCCAAGATCCCGCCGGTGATTATCTTCGACCAGCGCGTCGCCTATCATTATTTGAACCTGCTCTCCACACAGGTCAACCAGCCGGTCAGAGAAGCCAACCTCAGACTGGAAGGCACAACGATTGCCACGGAGCCCGGCCAGGTGGGACGTGAGCTCAAGATCGATGCCACGCTGATCTACCTGGGCGCCCAGCTGCAAACCTTCTCCAATGGGGAAGTGCCGCTGGTCGTGCAGGAGGTCCAGCCGCAGATCCTGGATGTCAGTGCTCAGGCGGAAATGGCCCGCCAGGTGCTTAGCCAGCCGCTCACACTGGTCATCCCGAACGCGGCACAGGGAGATCCAGGCCCGTATATTTACAACCCCGAGGTCCTGGCGAATTTGCTCGGCGTCGAACGCACGGAGAGCGGCGTGCAGGTGGTCTTGAAGAAGACCGGCCTGCGCGACATGCTGATTCCAGTCAAGGACCAGGTCGATCGCCTGGCCTCCGACGCAAAATTCATCTTTAACGATACGACTCTGCAGCTGGATGTCATGGCTGAATCCAGGGTGGGACGCGCTCTGGATATCGATGCCAGCATCAACGCCATCAACGATGCGCTGCTGCGCGGCGAACACACGGTCGGGCTTGTCATCAACGAGACCCAGCCGCGGGTCGCCTCGACGGCTACCGGCCAGGAGCTGGGTATCACCCAGCTGATCCACGCCGAGACGTCCTATTTTCATGGCTCCAGTGCCGAGCGGGTCCAGAACATCCAGGCGGCGGCTGCCCAGTTCCATGGACTGCTCGTCGCGCCTGGCGAGACCTTCTCGATGGGCGCGCACATGGGGGATGTCAGCCTCGAGAACGGGTTTGCCGAGGCCCTGATCATCTACGGCGGCCGGACGATCAAGGGTGTGGGCGGCGGTGTGTGCCAGGTCAGCACCACGCTCTTCCGGGCGGCCTTCAATGCCGGGTTCCCGATCGTCGAGCGGACGCCGCATGCCTACCGGGTGTCCTACTACGAGCAGGTTGCCAGCGGCGGGGTGGATCCTCGCCTTGCCGGCCTGGATGCGACCGTCTACTTCCCCCTGGTGGATTTCAAGTTCACCAACGACTCCCCTCACTGGATCCTGATGGAGACCTACATGGGCAGCGGCTCGCTGACCTGGAAGTTCTACTCCACCTCCGATGGCCGCAGCGTGTCCTGGGATACGACCGGCGTAACTAATGTTGTCCCGGCTCCTTCGCCTGTCTTCGAAGTCAACGAGGAGCTTGGCAAAAACCAGATAAAGCAGGTTGACTGGGCAGCCAACGGCGCGGACGTTACGGTCACCCGGACGGTGATGCGCGGCGGCTCGGTCCTGTTCGAGGACCAGTTCACCACCCATTACCAGCCATGGCAGGCGATCTGCCAGTATGGCCCCGATTCCAAGAACCCCGAAAAACTGGCAGATGAAAAGAATCTGTGCCGGAACCCATCCTCGTAAATCTGCCGGATATTCCACATTTCAAGAACGGAGAATAAATGGTTAGCCAGACCCTGATCGAAATCCTGCGTTGTCCCAACTGTGTGCGCACCACCGGCGGCGAGCTGAAATACCACCGGGATGCCTGGTTCATCTGCCAGGACTGCGGACGCAAATATCCCGTTGTCGACGATATCCCCGTTATGCTGATCGAGGAAGGGGATAAATGGATCAACACGTCGGAAGGCGAGCTGCCCGTTCCTCCGCTGGCGAAATAGCGTGACTCCACTAGAACGCCTGCTTGGAGATCTGGCCAGCGGGGATGAAGCGCGTGCTGACGCTGCGCTCTCCCAGCTGGTTGATATGGGCCAGGCGGCCATCCCAGGATTGAAAGAGCTGACTCGCTCGACGGAGCCGGATACTCGCTGGTGGGCCGTGCGCGGCCTGGCGTCCCTGTCTCAGGCCCCGGCCGAATGGCTGGTCCCATTTTTGAATGATCCTGCACCGGAAGTGCGCCAGTGTGCGGCTCTCGGGCTGGCAGGCAAACCAGATGAAGGCGCAGTCGACTCCCTGGTTCGTGCCCTGAGTGATGACGATTCAATGACAGCCAGCCTTGCATCGAATGCACTGATCAAAGCCGGGAGCGCCGCGGTACCGGCCCTGATCGAAGCCGTGAAACACGGCGCAGCCTCCCAGCGTATCCACGCCCTGCGCGCCCTGGCCGAAATCCGCGATCACCGGGCAATCCCGGTCATGATGAACGTGATGCAGGAAGATTCGGCTCTGCTCCAGCACTGGGCACAGGAGGGCCTGGAGCGGCTCGGCCTGGATATGGTATATATTAAGCCTCTATGAACAGATTCAATACACTACGAAGCATCAAATTTGGACGTCCCGCCGTGGGGCAGATCGTGTTTTGGGTGGTTGCCGCCGGCCTGGCGGTGGCCGGTTATTTTTTTGTGCGCGGTCTCGTCACCTGTTGGACCATCACACCCATCCCCGGTATGACCCCGTCCGATTGTGGCACGGTCACGGCTGGCGGGTTGGGCGAACCGACCATCAACGAGCAGGGCACGCCGATTGCCCCGGTGGAGGATCTTCCGCCCCCGATCAGCATTCCCGAAAGCAGCCTGCCTCCCGCCTGGGATGGAGGCAGCCGTGTCACTGTTCTACTGATCGGCCTGGACTACCGCGATGTGGAAGCCAACCAGGGTCCGCCGCGCTCCGATACGATGATCCTGCTGA
>DATAKV010000027.1:0-9230 GCA_036261375.1 Anaerolineales bacterium | reverse complement strand
TCCTAATTTTCTCTTCCCTCAGGAGCGAGTAGGATGAAAACGTATTGTTAGGTCACCTTCGGCATTTGCGCTAGTCCCGCGCGGAATACCAACTCAACACTTGCAAGGCGCGCAGGGTATTCCAGCGGCTGGGTGAGCCTTCGGTTATGCCGGGTTCAGCGATAGCTTCATCGGGGTGCAGTATCCCCAGCGCCCAGCGACCGTCCGTATCCCGCCTGGATGCAACGATCTCGATGGCTTCGGCCATGCGCGGGTCGGGTGCCACGCCCGCGTTGCGCAAATACAACAGCCCGCGCAGAATGTCGTAGCGCCAGCCGGCGGGGTATGAGAATTGCGTCCAGACAGGGCCGCCTTTGCGGTCACGCTCGATGGGTTCGCCGGTCGATAGCTGCTTGAAGAGATGGCGTGAGAGCAGGTACTCCTGCCCGCGCTCGCGTGCTGCCTGTACGGCGGGGGAGCCGCCGGTGGCGCGCTCGAATTCCAGCAGACCTTCGAGGACGTTGATCGTAGTGTGGAAGGAGCCGCGCGTGGAGCCGATTTCCTGGTCGCAATTCCAGCCGCCATCCGTCATCTGTTCACCCAGCAGCCGGTCTACCAAGGGGTGCATGTCGATCCCAAAATATGCGCCCACGGTGACCACGCGACCATTGATGCAGGGCTCCACTTCGCCGGCGAACAAAGGCTTGTGCCACCAGCTGATATCTTCCTCTTTAGGCAGCTCATCCAGCGTAATATTCATGAGCCATTTGACGTTCTCCTGGACTCGGTCCACAGCGCGCCTGGCCGGCTCACTGGCCGGGTCGAGCCCCATGTCATGCAGCAATAATAATGTTCGCAGGGTGGGCCATTCGGGAAAGCGGGGTTCTCCGGGCCAGGTGCCATCCTCGGATTGTGCCGCCAGAAGCGCAGCGCCCCAGCCCTCCCTCGCCACCCGGGCGCGCTCGGTCGCCACTGCCTGGGCGGGCGCATCGGTCAGGTCGCGCAGCACCTGCCAGCGGATCGAAGGGTCAGAATCGAGCAGCCAGTCGAGGACGGAGCTCTCCGGCTTCGGGATGTGCCGTTTGGATGGGTGGGTCTCCATGTACTCATACCTCCTTCGGTCCATTGGACAGGTTTAAAAGTTTAACGTTGAAAGTTGGGGGGCTTATGGTTCAGGAATGGCAAGCATACAAGAAAAGTTCGATCTAGGCAAGGTGAGCTTTATTTCGACCCCCTCCGTCCTCCTTACGGTCGGGACACCTCCCCCAAATACAACCATCTAAACTTCGAATGCATATCCTAATTTTACTTGTTGTATTTGGGGGAGGCCGGGAGGGGGTCCAAACGCGAAAATCCTTCACGAATCCATGCTTCTGCGGGTTCTGATCGTGCTGTCGCACGTGTAAGCAATTACATTCCAGAACTGTCGATCGGAAGTGATAGGAACTCGCCCAAACGGATGCTGGAATAAACTCCCGGTCCCCCTCATCCCTTTCATTAAAGAGTACGGCCCGGACCACACACATTTATTGTGGTCCGGGCCGCAGGGCTTATACCTTATGGCTGGTACGAGACATTGACTGCCACATAATCGAGGAAGAAATCGCGATGCGGATGGCCCGCCACGTCGATGACCCGCAGGCGGAAGCTGGTGTTGCTGAAGTTGCCGGGGCTCCATGTGCGGCCCCAGGTATCGGATGTGCTGCCAAGGCTGTAGATGGCTTCGGTGGTGCCCAGGGTCACGGTGGATCTGGCCGTCGTCCAGGTGAGGCCGCCATCCCACGAGAGCTGCACGCAGATCTTCGGCGATCCGGCTGTCCCGTCGGCGCGTGCGTCGAGACGCACCTGGATACCCCGGACCACAGCCGTTGCCGGCAGGTTGAAATTGTAGTTGTAGTAGTAGTGCTTATCCTTGCCAGCATCCGTGCAGGATGTGCTTTTGTTCGTGCCGCTGTCGGTATCGGCTGCGACCGCCGAGTCATTGGCATACGCATTTGCAGGACCGGTCTGGTACCCATTGTTATCCCCCGCGCCGGATGTCTGCGGGGCATTTGCGGAGGGGGAGAGAAAGCCGGTGCTCGTTCCAGCTGCAGACGTAGGGGTGGGCGTGTTGATGATGGGGGTATGAGTTGGCGTGGCGGTGGCAGGTGTGTTGGCGGTGGGCGTCTGGGTCGGCGTGGCGGGGACAGGTGTACTGGTGGTTTTGGGCGGAACCGCTGTGTTGGTCGGTGTACTGGTTGCCCCCGGCGTTGGGGTTGGCGAGCCGCTGCCCCCGGTATCGATCGCGTACACATATCCGTACTGATTGCTCTCATCGCCGCCCAGGATCTGGGCCGTGATATAGAACGTCCCACCGTTCGGGGTGAAGCGCGGCCGGCTGTCCGGCACGAGGTTGCCGCCGTTCTCCGGGGCCAGGGTCACCCGCCACAGCTCGTTGTGTGAGACCGTGCCGACCGCCTTGAAGAAGCCCGACATGCCATAGGTGGGGATGCCTCCCATCACGACCATGGAATTCAACGGGCTGACGATGGGGTCCTCCATGATCTCGGACGTGACCAGGCGCCAGCGCTCGCTGCCATTCGGGTTGACCGCATACAGCGTGCCCAGGTTGTGGACGAAATACACGACACCGTCCGGGCCGACATCCGGCGCAGTGGCCGCGTTGTTGACGGCGCCGGTGAACGACCATTTCACGCTTCCGGCCGGCGTGTAGGCACCCAGCGCGGTATAGGTCGAATACACGGTCCCATCCGGTCCGATGGCCGGCTGGTTGCCGGTCGTCGTGTTTGAAAAGACCAGGCTGCCATCCAGGCGCAGGGCTTTGAGATGGTTATTGGCCAGGAAGTACATCTGCTGGTTGGGGCCGTTCGGGCCGAAGACCACCTCCTGGTAGTCGACGATCCGCCGGTCGTAGGCCTCGGGCTGTGTCCAGCGCAGCACACCGGCCGGCGTCAGCGAAAAGATGCCGATGCCCTCCGTTGACACCGCATAGATGTTCCCGTCCGGCCCAACGTTCGGGCCCAGCAAAATCATCGCCCGCGGGTTCTGCTCAAAGCTCCACTTGAGTGACCCATCGGGAGAAAAGGCCTTGATATGCGACTCGGAACCGGTGTAGATCGTTCCATCGCTGCCCACCGCCAGACCCTTGTAGCCGGCGCCGCGCACGATCCACTTCAATGCGCCGTCCGGGCTCAGCGCATACAGGCGGTAACCTACGTCGACCACATAAACCGTGCCGTCAGGCCCCACGGCGGGCCGGACCACCGTGTACATGTCGCTGTGCTGGAAGCGCCATTTCACCCGGCCGTTGCCCTGGCGGGTCGTCACGGTCAGGCTCACCGTATTGCTGTTTCCCCCGGGGGTCAGCACCTGGACGGGCACCGCGGCGAGCCGGGCCGTCTCAGGGACGTAGGCCACGATCAGGCTGTCGGCCCAGTCGGCGATGGGTGCAGGCTGGCCGTCGATCAGCACCTGGCCCTGCGTGCCGAACCCGCTGCCGAAAATGCGCAGGCGACCACTGCGCGCCAGCGTGCTGGCGGAAAGGCTGGTAATTTGCACTGTGGCGGCGGAAACGGGGGAAACAGTCAGGGCGAGCAGCGATAGTACAAAGACTACCGTCATGAGTCGGTTTATGAACAGGCTTGCTTTCATAGGACCTCCATCCTTTGGCAGGTTGTTGACAATTGGGACCAATATCATTCTATAAGTACCATACGGGAGGTTTATAGTGACGGATGTCACAAGATATGTATGACATTTCGTGTGGGTATGCCGGGCGAACGATTCTGGAGATTTTCTCATAGAGCAAAGAAATCCAAACCCACCTGACAAGCGTAAAAATGATATAGGAACCTGGCATCTTAAATAGCCAGCTGTCTGTAGGTGCATCCCTGTTGGAACAACTACCTTTAAGACCGGGATATTCGAATGAAGGTCATCCATTCCCCGAATACTCCAGGCCTGTAGTAGATCAGAAAGGAAATAGGACGATGAATAGCAGAGAATTCTCGATCAAGGCAGTGGCTCTCTTTATCGTTTTCGCCGTGCTCATGAGTTTCACTGCTGTACCTTCTGCCGGCGCGCAGTCCTCGCAATCGCCGACGTTCAGCATACAGAGTTACCCTCTTCTCGCGAACTCGCATATCGCCGTAGACCTCAACGGGGATGGCATCCTCGATCTGGCAGGCCCGGGTGCAAACGGAGCGGCGGTCATGCTGGGCAATGCGAACGGCACGTTCCAGGCCAGGGTGAACTTCCCGGCCGGCGGTCAGACACAGGACCTCGCCGCCGGAGATTTCAACAGCGATGGAAAGCAGGACCTGGCTGTCACGATTAACTCCCCCCAGATCAGTCTCTCGCTGCTGACCGGCAACGGCGACGGCACCTTCAATGCCCCTGTGAATTTCCCGAACACAACGGGCTTTGATGCGCCTGTCATTGTCGCCGCGGACGTGAATAACGACACCCGGCTGGATCTATTAATCGCCCATACCCTCGCCTGCTTTACGGCGCCCTGTGTGTCCTCAGACGACCTCACGATCATGCTCGGTAACGGCAATGGGACATTCCAATCCAGTCAGATGAACGTCGGGATCGGAATGTCAGAAATTGCTGTCGGGGATTTCAACCGGGATGGCTTCAAGGACCTTGCCATGTCAGGCAGCAGTGCCCGGCTCTACCTCCTGCGGGGCAACGGCGACGGTACCTTCGTGCAGCAGCCGACCCAGACTCTGCTTCCAGGCGATAACCACCTCGGGGAGGATGGGACCGATATCGATGTTGGCGATTTCAACCGCGATAGCATCCAGGACCTGGTGGTGGCGGTCTCACTGAATGGGAGCCGTACCGTGATCCTGATCGGCAACGGCGACGGCACGTTTCGCCCGCCGCACATTATCACCGAGCCTGAGATCCGCATCCCTCACTACCAGGCGGTCGCGGACTATAACGGCGACGGCAGCCAGGACCTTGCCCTCAGCCTGGGATGGGGGTTCCAGGGCATGATAGAGATCCTGAATGGCAACGGCGATGGCACCTTCCAGCCGCTCGTGCTGTACGATCCCGCCCCTGGCGACTCGAGTACCGCCGGCGGTGACCTCATTACCGCTGACTTTAACAGGGATGGCAGACCCGACCTTGCCTTGCAGGTCAGAGGAGCGTTTCCGGCGCTGCACATCCTGATCAACACGACGAACGGCGGATCCGCTCCGCCGACGCAGGCGCCGCCGGCCGCACCCGTGCTGCTGAGCCCGGCCAATGGCGCTCGGCTGCCGATCAACCAGGGCATCCCGTTCTCGTGGAGCGCGGTGCCCGGCGCGGCGGCGTATGAGATCCAGTTTGACGATTCGAGCTCCTTCAGCGCCCCGCTGATCGCTGCTCAGACCGGCCTCACCCAGACCCAGACCACGCAGACCTTTACCAGCGAGCGCCGCTTCTGGTGGCGCGTGCGGGCCCGGACGGCCGCGGGGATCAACGGCGCCTGGTCGTCGGTCCGCTCCTTCGATATCAAGCGCAATGCCCCATCGCTGCCTACACCCACACGGACGCCCACCGTCACAGGACCAACCCTGACGCCAACGGCAGCACCGCCAACCGCTACAGTGACTCGAACGCCAACCTCTGCCCCGGCCAGCGCGACGTCCATTCCTGCCAGCCCGACTGCTACACGTACAGCCACAGCCATTCAGCCGAGTGCCATACCCTCACTCACACCCACTCGAACCCCCACAACCGCCGCGGCCGATACCGTATCGATCCAGCTGGCAGAGTATTCAGCAGGCAATGATGAATTGCGCGTGGAAGCCACGGGCAGCAACGCCAGTGCGACGCTGTCGGTCTACGTCACCTCCACCAACACGTTCATCGGCACCTTAGGCAACGAAGGCGGCGGACGCTATCGCGCTGATCTCCCCTGGCCCACGAACCCGCAGAACATCACCGTGCGGAGCAGCCTGGGCGGGTCGGCCAGCAGGACCGTTACGTTGAAGTAGCTGCTTAAGAGCAAAGGGTCCAGTCGCCAACTTGTTGGCGACTGGACCCTGCTTTAATACGGAGGGCGGGGTGGGTCAACGGCTGCACTGCAATCAAGTCGCTCCACCTGTAGGTAGTGGGGGAGAGGGCTGCAAACCACCTGTAAGCCCCCCGGTCGGCAACTCATGCTACACTTTTCGGCAAGAGGGAATGAGCCGCCCGGGATGCCCCGGCGGAAGAGCGTTTCGATATTCACCTGGAAAGCAGACCGGAAGTACGGGAAGACTAAAGGATCCCTGAGAGATCACTGAGCCGACAGCACAGGATGAGCACAGCCCTAGCACAGGACGAGCACAGGACGAGCACAGGAATTGGTCTATTTGTAGGAAGAAATAAGGAGATTTGTATGGCAAGAAAACGGCGAAAAACACCCAAGATCGAGCTTCATCCGATGTTCCGCTGGATCCGGGGCAGGATGGGCAAGATCGTCTATCGCCTCGCTCACAACGGGGAAGTGTCGGCCTACCCGGCGCCAGACATGAGCGGCATCGAATGGAGCCCGGCGCAGAAGGCGCAGCGCCGGAAGATCGCAGAAGCCACGCCTTATGCCAGGCTGGCGATCCAGTACCCGGACCTGCGCCAGTCCTATGTGCAGATGGCGAAGCAGATGGGGAAGAACCCGCGGCGTCCCTTCGATATGGCAGTTTCGGATTATTGTCAAGGCAATGACCTGCTCTGGCAGAAGCTCTACGGCGACCGGGAGAAACCGGCGGACTGGAGCTGGAAGGATGTGGAACTGCCAACGGCACCGCCCGCAAATCCATGACGGCCATATCCCCAAAAGGGATGTCATCATTTCCGCTGATATTTGTCATCGATTGGCTCGTTTTACAAAACTCAAACGGATGGGGAAACGTCAGACGCCGGCTACCCGTTGATAGCCGGCGTTCTCGTATGAACGATCCTGTTATTCCCCGCAGACATTCGCTTTGCGCGGAGCTACTCTTTTTCTCCGGGGCCAAGCACCTCCACCACACCGGCGCCGCGCTGGAACATCTGGCGGCGGTTAAGGAAAACGATGACGGCCGCGGCGATGGCCAGCAGGTAGCTGTCCCAGGGCTGGGCGTCGGGGAAGATGGGGTTCATGATGTTCAGGTGATAGAGGATGGCGACCAGCAGGCTGCCGCCCGAGGCGTTGAACAGCGGCGTCATGATGACAGTGATGGCGATCAGTCCAAGAAAGAAGGGACCGAACGACCAGGCGCTCTGCGGCGTGCCGCTCATCACGAAGGCTGGCGCATGCCAGAGCGCCCAGACCACGCCCAGGACCAGGCTGGCCCAGAAGGGAGCAAAGCGGCGCTGCAGCAGGGGTAAGGCCAGCCCGCGCCAGCCAAACTCCTCACCCAGCGGACCGAGCAGCAGGGATTGGACCAGAGCCGGGAAGACCAGGTACCAGGGCGCGAAGCGGAACGGCTCACCGATCGTGCCTTTGATCGCCGCGGCGGCATAGATGATAGCGGGGATGCCCAGCAGCACGAACAGCCACCACTGGAGCGGGGCACGCCAGAGACCCAGGCGCCGGAAGAAATCCCCCAGGCCTTTCAGCCCGTAATGGCGCCAGACCAGGAAAATCCCGGAAAGGCCGGGAGCATAGACGGCCAGCAGGAATACCGGGTTGGTCGAGCTCATCTCGCCGAACAGGGCGGTGAATGACTCTGCAAACAGCATGAAAAGCGCCATGGGGATCCAGCTCAGGCCGAACGTCAGCGCCAGAAAAGCCCACAGGGTCCTGGTTCCCATCTCTGTTTGTGTTTTTGAGGGATTAGCTTCATAAACGATACTTGTATTCACGATGATCTCCAATGTTCCATTTCTTGATGGTTTCTTTCCTTCATTCGCCATATATGCTGCGCATGACAGGCCCGTTTCGTTGGATCGGATATACATCCAGTGTAGATGGACCAGGCCGAAAACTCCCCCACCGCCGGAGGAGTTTTTCACTGGTCAAATGGACAGGTTCAACGGCTGTCGTCAGCTCACGACCTGCGAGCTGGCTCGCTGACTTTCCAGACCGGGTCACGCAGGATCAGCAGGACGACGATAGCACCGAGCACCAGGCCGTATATTCCCATTCCAAACGAAAATAGCATACTGGCCGGCATGACCAGGGTCATCATGAAGAAGCTCAACGCCTGGTTGCTGAGCGCGTGCAGGTACGCCGCCGTCCACAGCCCGTTCGACTTGAACACGGCATACGCCAGGAAGTAGGCCAGGAGGATGCACACCGCCACCATGGCGATCGACCCGAGCACCGGCTGGCCGGGGTAGTTGTAGCCCATCCAGATCACCGGCCAGTGCCAGACGCCCCAGATCACGCCCAGCAGGAATACGCCGCGGATCCGGCCGAGGCGGGTCAATTCGGTCTGTAAATAACCGCGCCAGCCATACTCCTCGCCAAAGGAAATGATCAGCCCCAGAAATGGGCCGACGATTACCGTGTTGAGTGCCATGCTGAGCATGAGCGCCGGAGCAGGCAGGTTGGCGGCCGCCATTTGGGGGAAGGCTGCATTTAGGTCAACCACCTGTCCCAGCTTGAAAACATAATTGAGAAAAGTCTGCAGTCCATAAAAGACAACCAGCCCTGCCCCGTAGACCAGCCAGACCTGCCATTTGCCCCCGGCCATTCCTGTGCTCGCAAAGGCTTCCCTGCCGCCTCTCCAGCGGAGCACGACCAGCAGTATCAGGCCGATCAGGTTGGGGATCAGCAGAAGCGAGCTGAGGGTTACGGCCTGCTCGGGCTGGATCACCGCTGCAATCGACCCGATCAGGTACAGAAAGGTGAGCAGCAGGTAAAAATAGACAAACCAGCGCGAAGCAGTGCGGTTGGTCCGGTAATAGACAGGGCTTTCCCGGAAGAAAAAGGCTCCCAGTAACAAAGCAGAGAAGGCCGGCAGGAGCATCCGGAACTGCAAAAACAGGCCGGTGACCGGACTCGCCAGGCCGCCATTCAAATACAGTACCAGGTCCGCCAGCCAGCTCAGGCCAAAGGTCAGGCCCAGGAACCCGCCGACCTGTCGCCAGTTCACTCGGGAGGGTGTCACAGCCGACAAGGGTGTGACAGTAGAAGGCTGTAAGGTTGTTTGCATGATGATCTCACTTTCGTAGATAGACAGAATCAATCGAGAAGATTTTCGCTCTCATCATAAAAGGAGAAAAAAGAAGACTCCCCCATCTTTGGGGGAGTCTTCACTGTCCGAACGGCCAGTTGCAAAGACGATACC
>DATAKV010000020.1:0-3036 GCA_036261375.1 Anaerolineales bacterium | reverse complement strand
GGTATCTCACTGACCATCGAACCCGGCGAACAGGTCGCCATCATCGGGCAGAACGGTGCGGGGAAGACAACCCTCGTCAAGCACCTGAATGGATTGTTACAGCCCACGCGCGGCCAGGTGCTGATCGATGATTGGGACACGAAGGAACACCCGGTTGCCAAATTGGCCCGGCGGGTCGGGTATGTGTTCCAGAATCCCGATGAACAGCTCTTTTCGAAGAACGTGGGGACGGAAGTCGCCTTCGGGCCGCGCAACCTGGGCTATGAGGCGAACAGGGTCGAAGCGCTGGTCAGGGACACGCTGGCGATGACCGAGCTGTCAGAAAAAGTCGAAACGAATCCGTACGACCTTTCCGCCACATGGAGGAAAATGGTTGCCCTGGCCTCGGTCATATCCATGGATACAGACATCGTCATTTTCGACGAGCCCACCACCGGGCAGGACGCGGTCAATATCGCCCGTATTGCCAATGTCATCAAGACATTGCGTGAACGCGGCAGGACGGTGATCACCATTACGCACGATATCGATTTCTGCGCCGAAAACTTCGAGCGGGTCATCGCCCTTTCGCAGGGAAGAATCCTGCTCGATGGACAGGCCAATGACGTGCTGGGCCAGGAGGAGATCCTGGCCACGACTTATGTGGATCCGCCGCAATTGACAAGACTGGGGAAACGATTGGGGCTTAAGAAAACAGTACGGAACCAGGAAGAGTTTCTACAGGCCCTGAAAGAGTAGAGACGCTTCTATCCTTCATCCACGGTCAGCTCTTCATAACCGGAATCCTCTGCATACTCCCGCTTATAGGCAACACCGTCGAAGGCTGCGATCACGATCTCGGCCGTCGTATATATTTTGCATCCCGAATCGATATGCCCGCCGATGGTCCTGCCATGCCTGTCTGAAATGGAGATGTGTAAATGCGAGCCGTGGATCGATACCGTCCCGGTAAGCGAGACGATCTCGAAGTACTCTTCGAATACCGACACGGTCTCCCGGTTTGCAAAACGGATCGCCGCTTTTGCTAGGCTGCCCACCCCACTTAACACACACCCTGCTTCGATCTTTTTCTGGGCAATAAACAATGAAATTGAATCGAATAAGTCCTGTCCTGGTTTGAGACGAAAGGTATAATTTCTCATAATAAGCACCATTACCCTCGGGAAATTTGAACAACCTGTTTCGGAACATTTCAAGCTTGCACTTTTGCAAGGCAATAAAACCGAAATTAATAAATCCGGCAGGCTCATGTACAATGGAAAACGTGGAGCATGTATGGCATCCTTGAACGTTAAAGTCTACAAGAGTATAAACGAAATAGAACCGGAGATTTGGAATCGCATCGTCGCCGGGCGCGGTTTTCAAAGTCACAGCTGGTACCAGTTTGGTGAAAAAGCGATGGCGGACTGCCCGCCCACCTACCTGGTCGCCTGGGATGGCGACACACCGGTTGCCGGCGCGGCACTCTTCCGAATCTACAACGAACCGCTGCCCCTTCCCGAAGTGGCGCGCCGCTTTATGGCGTCGGTCCTGAAACACAAGCCTTTGCTCGTCTGCCGCTCACCGCTTGCCGACACATCCGCCATGCTGCTGCCCGGCGAGCCTCTGCGGGATGAAGCTCACACGGCGATCGCCCTGGCTGCACAGGACGAATTCAAGAAGCAGCGCTGCTCCTTCCTTGTGTTCGATTACCTGCTCACCGAACAATTAAAGTATTCCTCCTGGCCAAAGGGCTATGAACCCATCACCGTATCCGAGCCGGGCACCTATATGCCCATCGAGTGGCAGAGCTTCGAAGAATACCTGCATGAGGGCGGGAATAAAAAGGACCGCCAGCATTACAAAAAGAGCCTCCGTGAAGCAGAAGAGAGCGGCCTTGTACTGACAAAACACAAAAGCGTCCCGGATGTTGATGCAGCCCTGCAGCTGATTAAAAACGTGTCCATCTGGCATGGCTCAGCGCCCAACCCCTGGATGCGCGGCATGCTGGAGAACTTCTCCATGATCGACGGCACCTGGCTCGAGATCCACAAGGATGGCAAGCTGGCCGGCTGCGGCGCGGTGGTCCGTGACAACCAGTTCCAACTGGCGACCGGGCTGGGCCTGGAAGATGATGTGCCGGGCGGCTACTTCTTCCTGCTCTACAGCGCTCTGCAGGAAGCCTTCGAGCACAACGTCCGCCTCGTCCGTTTTGGGACAGGTGCCTACGATGTCAAGCGCCGCCTGGGTTTCCACCTCGAAGATACCAACCATGCCATGATCACCATGGCCGGCTTCTCCTCCCGCGTCCCTAAGCGGAGGGTTAAAACCAGTTGAGGATTCATGCTCCTTGGACTCCCGCAGTCTGCCGCTACCCTGCTCACCATACTCCTGTTCTACCTGCTGGATTTCAGTCTGATCCGTCGATTCGACAGGCAGCGCCAGGCAAGCGGCTCGGGCCGTTCCTGGGATTTCACCATTTTTATTTTCGTCACGGTCACAGTTCTGGTCGTCCAGCCGCTGCTGTTTCCCAGTCTTAGTTTTCGCACAACTCAATCGTGGGGACTTTTGATTCAGATCGTTGGGATCAGTCTCATCCTTATTTCGCTTTCCTTGCATATGTGGTCGCGCGTCCATCTTCAGCAGTTTTATGCCGAGCGTGTTGAGGTCCAGCCGGAGCATCAGGTGATCCGCTCGGGGCCGTACGCGCTCATGCGCCATCCCGTCATCACCTCCTTCTTTGGGATCGCAGGTGGTCTTTTTTTGATCAATCCTGCCATAACAACACTTTTCACCCTCCTCTACACCCTTTGGGATTTCACCCGGGCCGCGCGCCAGGAGGAGGATCTGCTTTCCTCGACTCTCTCCGGGTATGCGGACTATGCGCGTCAGACTCCCCGCTTCCTGCCGCGGCTGTGGAGGGGTTTTTGATCCCCCTTGAGCGTTTTCTGCAGCTGTCCACGGAAGAGGTTGCTGCGCTTGTGAGAGCCACGGGGCACAAAGTGTGCGTCTTCCCGGTCAACGGGACGCGGCGCTGGTTCATGCTCGAGCATGCCG
>DATAKV010000258.1:0-8051 GCA_036261375.1 Anaerolineales bacterium | reverse complement strand
TTTGATCTTGAGCTCGGGCGCTACCGGCGCGACCATAACCCAGCCGACGGCGGAAGGTACGGCCACCAATACAGCTACGATTACGCCCACGGCAACGGAGACCCTGCCACCCACGGCCATTCCCACCGAAACGCCGCTGCCACCCTTCGATTACACCGTACGGGCAGGCGATACCTGCGGAGGCATCGCCTTCGCCTTCAGTGTCTCGGTGCAAAGCATCGTGATCGCCAACAACCTGCCAACCACCTGTATCATTTCCGAAGGGCAAAACCTGAAGATCCCCTATCCTACGTCGACGCCGGCTCCGCCTCCGACCGATGTGCCTAACGAGGCCACACAGACCGCCAACGCCTGCGAAAAGGTGCAATATACGGTCCAGGAGAATGATACCCTTGGGTTGATCGCTTCGAATTACAACGTGCCTCAGGACGCGATCAAGTTCTATAACGGCCTGTCCGGGGATAACGTGTTCATCGGCTCGACGATTATCATCCCGTTGTGTGAGCGCTTCGCTACCCCCGGCCCGACCCCCACCGCAACACCTCCGGCTCCCTATCCGGCTGCCAACCTGCTCCTGCCGGCGGATGGCGCAGCCTTCACCCTGGCGAACGATGTAGTTACCCTGCAATGGGCATCCATTGGCACCCTGCGGGAGAACGAGTTCTACCAGGTCACCATCGAAGATCTGACCACAGGCCGGAACCGGATCACAGACTATGTATCGGATACGAAGTACATTGTACCCACGACCTTCCGCCCCCAGGATAACCTGCCGCATGTCATCAGCTGGTGGATCACCACGGTCCGCCAGAACGGCGTGGATGAGCAGGGTGAGCCAATCTACATCTCTGCCGGTGCCCTCAGTGAAGAACGTGTGTTTAGCTGGACCGGTGTTGCCGCCCAGGGTACTGCCAGCCCGTAGAACAAAGAAACCGCATGCTGATTAAATCCCCCGTCGAAATACGGGGGATTTTTTAACCCTTGACAAAATCACCGAAGTAATTAAAATATCCGAATTATTCAATATCTTGCATAATTCAATAAGTTGGAGAAACCGATGTCCCCCTTTATGATCGATCTCGAAAAAACCAAGACACAAACTTCCCTGGTCATGCTCGAACCGGGGCTGAATGCTCTTGGCAGCATGATTCTGCTTTCAGCCCATGAAGATGAACCCGGGATCCATGAGTGGATCGCAAAAACACGCTCCCAGATGACGTTTGAAGAAAGGGCCAGGCACAAGCTGGTCATGATCGGCTTGCATTATGCGGTCCTGCCGCGGCATGGTGGTAGTTCCTTCGAAGCCTACCTGGACGAACTTGAATCCACCTCCCCATCCGAACTGCGCGAACGCCTGCTAAATGCCTACGCGAAGATCTGCATGACGGAAGAATCGCAGAAGGACCTTGACCTGCCGGTCAATTGGGACGAGGTGCTTGCTTCTCCCCGCCACTACGTGGACTTTTTACGGCATCGCTTTGGCGAAGAGCTGACCGACGCGCCCATGGAAACACAGGCGTATCACTACGTGATCGACCCGGTTGCAATGAAGCAGCTCATCATCGGCCACATGCGCTGGTTCTGGAAGAACCACCTCGAAGCCGAGTGGAACCGCGTCCGCCCGATGCTGGAAGAGTCCGCCCGGGCGTTCAACCAGATCGACTTCTCCGGCAGGACCCGCCGCGAGATCATCGAATACGTGACCGGCAAGGAAGTCCATGAGCTGAAATGGGGCAACAGCCTGCTCGAAGCGAAGGAACTCATCTTCATCCCCAATGCTCATTTTGGCCCGTACATGCGCGCTTCCACAATCGGCGATCGTTTCTACGTTTACTTCGGGGCGCGCATTCCCGAAGGGTCGGATATACGTATCCCTGAACTCGACCGGGCGGAGATCGTCTCGCGGCTTTCAGCCCTCGCAGACGACACCCGCCTGCACATCCTGCAAATGATCGCAGAGAAAGGCGAGATGCGCTCCTATGAGATCATGGAAGCCATCCATCTCAGCCAGCCCAGCGTATCCCGGTATCTCAGCCAGCTGACAGCCACAGGTTATCTACAGGAAAGGAGAGAAAGCGGAGCAAAGGTTTACATTCTCAACAGGGATCGGATTGAAAAAACGCTCAAGGCAGTCAATGCCTTTTTACTGGGCCGGCCCTGATCGAATCGCAAAGGAGCACAGAATGAACCACTGGCATAACGAGTTCATGGCGGAGGTTCACCGCCGTGATATTTTGGACGAGTTGCAGCATATCCACCTCGAAAAGCTCGCCCTCCGCTCCCGGGTCTACCGGCCGGGGCTCTTCGAACGGAGCATGTACAGCTTCGCCAACTGGATGATCTCCACCGGCAAGCAATTGCGTAAGCGCTACGAAGTCCCGTGCGTGGACTGCCCGACACCAACCGGTAGCTTCGCGCACTAACACGAAGTCCCCTGTCCACCTGACCAGTGACGAACCCATCCGTGGACGGGGGAATTTATTGGATGCATGCTCTATAGTTCGATTATCGGTTTCTGGGCCCTGCACAAAGGTCCGCCATCCAAACTCGGAGAAGAATGAAAGCATATTTGGAGAGAACGAAAAACGTATATCACGAGTACCCGCCCGCCTTCTGGACGTACAACCTGATCGTCTTTATCGACCGTCTGGGTGGTTTTATGCTCTACCCGTTCTTTGCTCTGTATCTGACGCAAAAGTACGATATCGGCATGGCCACGGTAGGCATCCTGTTCGCCGTCTTCTCGGTCTCCGGGATGGTGGGCAGTGCCCTCGGCGGGGCCATCGCCGACCGGATGGGACGCAAGACGGTCATCATTTTCAGCCTGCTGCTCTCCTCGCTCAGCGCACTGGGGATGGGCTTTGCACCCACACTGGGGATCTTCGTGGCGGTCTCCGTCCTGGTGGGCACGCTGGCCAACATCGGCGGACCGGCTCACGAAGCCGTGGTCGCCGACCTGCTGCCGCAGGATAAACGCGCCGAAGGCTACGGTATCATCCGCGTGGTCTTCAATGTGGCTGTGATCATCGCTCCGCCCATCGCCGGCCTGCTGATCGCCCACTCCTATCTGACCCTGTTCCTCGTGGACGCGGTCATCAGCATCATCAGCGCGGGGATCGTATTTTTTGTCCTGCCGGAGACCAAGCCTCAGTCCCGTGCAAACGCAAAACCCGAAACCATGAGGCAGACCTTCGCTGGCTATGGCCGCGTCTTCCAGGATAGACCCTTCCTGGCCTTCATCGGTGTGACCGTTTTGATGACCCTGGTCTACCTGAACATGAACTCGACCCTGGGTGTCTATCTACGAGACCAGCACGGCCTGCCCGAGCTGCGCTATGGCTGGCTGCTCAGCATCAACGCCATCATCGTGGTCCTGTTCCAGTTCGGGATAACGCGCAGGCTGCAGCACTTCAAGCCACTATTAATGATGGCTGTTGGGTCGATGCTGTACGCAATTGGTTTTGCCATGTATGGTTTTGTGCCGACTTTCGTTCTCTTCATCGTTGCGATGATCATCATCACGATCGGCGAAATGGTGGTTTCCCCCTTCCAGCAATCGCTGGTGGCAAGCTTCGCCCCTGAGCACATGCGTGGACGTTACATGGCCGTCTCCGGACTCTCGTGGAGCATCTCGTTCACGGTCGGTCCCTACTTTGCAGGGCTGCTGCTCGACAGCGCGAACCCGCAGCTGCTCTGGTTGTTCTGTGGACTGATCGGAACCCTGGCCACGATTGGCTTCCTTGTCCTCAACAAGGTTCATCACTCCCCCGCTCCGGTGGCAGAGCCGGCTGCGGCCGACTAACTTCTGATGCAAAAGAATTGCGAGGGTTGATCGCCCTTCCCTGAACGAGCAGTCTTCGCAAGACTTATAACATCCTCCTCACTTCTGGGACAGGTCATACGCAGGCCTGTCCCAAATCTTTTAATAAGGCGTTTCACTTTCCAGCCAGCAGTTGAATCCGTCTCGACAAGCGTCGGCTCCACCTGTAGAATCCTGCTATTCCAAGCGATCAGGAGACATCATGGATATTCGATCGTACAACCGCGAGGCCTGGAACCGGGAAGTGGAAGGCGGGCAAAGCCGCTGGACCCAGCCCGTGACCCCGGAAGTCATCGCCAGGGCTAGGGAGGGAGAATTTTCGATTTTATTGACCGAAAACATCCCTGTGCCGCAAAGATGGTTCCCGCCTCTGAAGAGCGCGGATGTGCTCTGTCTGGCGTCGGGCGGCGGCCAGCAGGGACCGGTCCTGTCCGCGGCGGGGGCACGGGTAACCGTTTTCGATAACTCCCCCGCCCAGTTGAAACAGGACCAGCTCGTGGCCGAGAGAGAATCGCTCTCCATCCGCACGGTGGAGGGAGATGCGGCTGATCTGTCCATGTTCGAAGATGGATACTTCGACCTCGTTTTCAATCCCTGCTCCACCGTCTTCATGCCCGACGTACGGGCAGTCTGGCGGGAATGTTCGCGCGTCCTGCGCCGCGGCGGCATCCTGATGACCGGCTCGATGAACCCCGTTCACTATATTTTTGATCTTTATAAAGCAGACGAGGGAGTCCTGGATGTGACCCATTCCATCCCCTACTCCGATTTGACAAGTATTCCGAAAGAGGATCTGCAGGAACATATGGAAAAGGGTCTGCCAGTGGAATTCGGTCATTCTCTCACAGACCTGCTCGGTGGCCAGTGTGATGCAGGCTTTGCTATTACTGACATGTACGAGGACTACATGCTCGATTCACCACTTCAAAAATATCATCCCAGCTATTTGGCTACACGAGCCGAAAAACGGTAGTCCACTACCCGTACTTCCGGCAACCAATTATGAGCGAGGCATAACACACAGTTAAGTGTCACGTTAAATCCTGTAGTACTTCCTGTAGCGATAAACTCGCTAAATCACGAAAGGAGAATACAAATGGGTCTATTATCTTGGCTGATTGTGGGTCTGATCGCTGGCTGGCTGGCCAACCAGATGATGAGGGGTGGACGCGGCAACGCCGTGACCGATATCGTTGTGGGCATTATCGGTGCCCTGGTCGGTGGCTTCCTTGCCGGTGAGCTGTTCGGCGTCCCGAATGCTGTGAGCGGCATCAATGTCACCAGTATCGTCGTCGCCTTCCTTGGAGCCGTTGTGGCCATCGCCATCGTCCGCGCGCTGCCCGGCCGTTCCCCCGTCTAACCGACAATTGAATATTTGAAGATAGGAAAGGCGGTTTGCTTCTTGAAGCAAACCGCCTTTACATTTCATCAGCCAGAACAACAAAAACAGGCTGCCGCGTGGGCAACTCGCGTTTGATTCATCCCATCGCTACGGAATCAGGGTGATACGGTTCTGCGGTCCGGGTGCAACCGGTGAGTTGTTCTCAAAGTATGTTACCAACGCATCGAGATCTACTTCACCGCCGAGGCGGTCCGTTCCTTGTAGAAGCACTGCAAACCCGTCTCCACCATCGGCGAGGAAGCTGTTTACAGTCACCCGATAGGATGCACTCGGATCGATCGGTACACCATTGATCATGATGCTGGCAATATCCACCTTACTCCCATTGGGTGCGGAGGCATTCCAGGTGTAGCTCAGGGTGTGCGAGATCTGCAGTATCCTTCCTGCCCCGTCAGACCCGGCCGTTGCCTGCTGTTCGAGCAGAGCATCGATCTGGGCTCCGGTGAGCGTCATCGTCACCAGACTGTTGCCGAACGGCTGGACGGTAAAGGCCTCGCCGTAGGTGACATTCCCATCACCTTCGCTTCCACTCGCGGCATAGGTAAGGTCTGCGCGGATGCCGCCCGGATTCATAAAGGCAACTACTGCTCCACCGAAGGCCGGATCAGCCGTTGCTGCCAGCTGGGAGTCGGCAATGACATCACCCAGGGCCGATTCGCCCGCAGCATTTGCAGTCCGGGTAATCGTCTCCGTAATCGAACCGATCACACGGTTCTCAAGCGGAGCTACCAACGTCTGGTATTTGGAAACAAGAGCTGTCAGGAAGGGGTCAAGGGCTACATTACGGGTCACGATGTTATTGTTGACCGAGGCGCTCACCATATCTCCGGTCGAGCGGTCGATAACCATATCTATGTCTGTCACCACCCGCCCGAAGGAAGCGGAGCTGGAGACCGGACGTCCGTCGATGACACAGTTGTAAGCCTGATGTGTGTGACCGGTGATGAACAGGTCCACCTCATCGCTCGTGCGTTCGACAATATCGACGATCGGGCCGGATATACCCGGACACTCATTATATCCACCGGTGGGGAACCCGCCTTCATGGATGACCACCACAATGGTCTCGATGCCTTTCTGTTTTAACTCGGGGATGAGAGCGTTGACAGTATCAGCCTCATCATGGAAATCCAATTCCGAAATTCCCGAGGGCGTCACGATGGTGGGTGTACCCTCAAGAGTCATGCCGATGAAGGCGACGTGAACGCCATCAAAGCTCTTGGTCTTATAGGCCGGAAAGACGGGTTTGTCATTCTTCTTCCAGGTGACATTCGCTGCCAGAAAGCGGAAGTCAGCGCCGGCAAAATCATCGCCATCCAGACAGCCATCCACAGGATGGCAGCCACCCTCCTGCATACGAATCAGCTCATAGATCCCCTCATCGAACTCATGGTTTCCCACGGCATTGAAGTCCAGACCCATCAGGTTAAAGGCTTCGATAGAGGGTTCATCGTGGAACAGGGCAGAAATTAGGGGACTGGCACCAATCATGTCACCCGCAGAGACGAAAACCGTATTGGGGTTGGTGGCGCGCAGGGCATTGACATGTGTGGCAAGATATTCCACACCACCAGCATTGACTGTTCCAATACGACCGGAAGAGCCGGCCGGCGGCTGCAGGTTGCCGTGGAAATCGTTCAACGCCAGGATTTGAACATCCACTGTCCCAGATGGTTTTGCACCTGCCGCACCTACTGCCCCCAGTAAGAGTACCAGAACTCCTACAATCGATAACAAACGTACAGACTTTTTCATTGAAATCTCCTCATTATTCAATTACTCAGAACATCTGGATCGTTAGTGAAATCTACCCCACAGTATTGGCCGGTGCACCTCCTTGAAGAGAAAATTGAACTACCGGATAACTAATCCATGATTATACATGAAACCCATCCGGTGATAAAAAAAACTGTAACCTTTATCTGAGCTAAACTGCATGGAATCTACAGTAAAATAATCTGTATCTGATTCTCGAGAACCCGCCATAATGGTCTTAGCTGAAAGGAGGAGAAGCCCCAAATCAACGAATCAGGAGCTCCATCGAAGCCGACCCATCAAGGATGCGTTGCATGACAGGTCGTACCTCTAAACCTAGGAGATTAACCTGTGATAACCAGACTCATCAAATGGACGGGGGTTCTTGCCATCCTTTTGCTCGTTACTAGCCCCGCCCTTGCGGCAGGCTCTATGGTGCAAACCTCATTTCCAGCAGCGGGGATCTCTGCAAAAACGGCCACGTATACAAATCCATTACCCATTCAAATTCACGGCGATGGCCTGGTCGAAAGCTGTGCCGATCCGTCGATACTGCGCGGCCAGACCCCCGGGGATACAAACTGGTATATGTACTGCACAACAGATCCCTTGAATGGCCAGGACAAAACGGGGACTGATTTCAATTTTCATCTCATTCCCATGCTGAGTTCCAGCGACCTGGTGAACTGGACCTATGAAGGCGACGCCTTTAGCACCCGGCCGGACTGGGTCGCCGATGATGCCGGCCTGTGGGCGCCGGAGATCCAATTCTTCAATGGCCAGTATTACCTGTACTATGTGGCTTCCTGGACAGATCTGCCCGGGGGCGGCAGTGCTATCGGTGTCGCCACCAGCACCAGCCCACTCGGGCCATGGATAGACACCGGCACGCCTGCCGTAGAGCCGCACGGAGCCGATTGCTGCGGCCCCGATTCAAGACGCTGGGTCTTTGACCCGGATGTAGTTGATGACAACGGCCAGCGCTACATCTTCTACGGCAGCTACTTTGGCGGAATCTCCGTCCGGGAATTAAGTGAAGATGGGCTGCAGTCCGATCCGGCCACACAAACAAAC
>DATAKV010000749.1:0-7080 GCA_036261375.1 Anaerolineales bacterium | reverse complement strand
GGTATTACTTCACCATCTCCGCGGCGAGAATAGCGAGGATGGCTTCGCTCTTCATCACTTTGCCATAGGATTTCAAAGTGGCCATAGACGTCTTGTGTACCTGATCGGCGGGGATGGTGGTATCGCCATGGGTTAGATCGCGCGTGGCACAGGCATCTTCCGCTACGATGACCTGGAAACCCAGATCGGAGGCGGCGCGGGCGGTGGCTTCTACGGCCAGGTGGGTGGCCATGCCACAGATGACCAGGCGCTCGATTCCCTGGCCCTTCAACAATGCCAGCAGCTCGGTGTTTAGGAAAGCATTGGGGGTGTGCTTGTAGACGATGGGCTCCCCTTCGAAGTGTGCAACCGAATCATGGATATCAGTACCGCGGTCGCCGGAAAGGAAAAATGTCGCGCCGGGCTCCTTCGATATATGCTGTGTATGAACATGGTAGCCATTATGCTCGCGGAAGCACTGCAGCAGCATGTAGGCATTCTTCGCAGCTTCCAACGCATCGACCAGGGGATGTTTCCCGCCGGGGAAGTAGTCTTTTTGGAAATCGATCAGGATCAGGGCTGTTTTCATGGTATGGAGTATACACGTAGATAGGGAGATAGGTAAACTGGTAGACATGTTTTCTTGTGTACTTGTTTACCCTCTTACTTTCGTCCAAAATCGGCGGGTATCTCGCCCCACTCGACGGTATCCCATTTCAGAACGGCGCCCTTGTCCACTTTGTTTTCCGCCAGCCACTGTTCCGCGCTGTGGATCAGCTCGAACAGAGGCACATTCCTGGCCGTCCGCTTTAACTGTGTTTTGCACCTCCCAGCATAGACCCAGGAAATCCCATTTTCCGAATCGGAGTAGACAGGCAGCGGCGAGCGATGTTTTTTCATCCAGGACAGGGCATGGACGATCGCCAGAAATTCGCCGACATTGTTCGTCCCTTCCGGGTACGGCCCGTGGTGAAAGATCTCATCACCCGATTCGGTGAAAACACCCCGATATTCCAGTGTGCCGGGCGATCCGCTGCAGGCAGCATCCACACAGATGGAGGGTAGAAGAGGCTGGACGCCGGCCGTTTTCCACTTGCCGAGGGAGGAGGATTTGCCCCTATATGAATCGTACGTTGACCGGAAAGCGGTCTCTGCCTCCTGGAGGGAGCCAAACGCCTTGTACTCCGCGCCGACCGCGCCCTTAACCTGTTTCTCCGCTTCCAACCAGGAGGAATAAATACCCGGTTTGCGTCCCTTCCAGACGACATAGTATTTGTGTTTGGACATAAAAAATCAGGGGCGAGGTTCTCTCGCCCCTGCAGGTTAATCTTCCTCGGTCCAGCCGATTTCTTCGACGGCCATAAAAATATCCGTGGCGCTGATCAAACCGATCAGGGCTCCACTTTCATCGGCGATCGGCAGGTGATGAATATGCTTCTCCTGCATCACCTGTGAGCACTGCATCAACGTCCAATCGGGGTTCCCAATGACAATCGGGCCCGACATGATCTCACGTACTGTCGTTTCGGCAGGGTTTCTGCCCGCCGCCGCAATTTTGTCACGAATATCTGTTGACGTAACGATTCCGTATTGGGGATTCTTATCAGACATGGCTACCACCACACTGTGGATCTTGCGGCGGCGCATCAGTGTTAGGGCATATTTCACGCTTGAATCGGGATCGACGACAACAACAGGGCTCGACATCCAGTCACGCACTAGGTTGGGCATATATCCTCCAGATACAAATAATTTACCTGTAGGGTTGGGCAGCTGCCCAACACTACAGGTTATTTTACAACCAATTCGACCGAATCCATGGCCAGCAGGGAACCATCTGCCGCGCTGACATCCTGCACTTCCAAGGTGATCACCGCCGTCGAGAGGATGTTCCCCAGGGGAATTGTTGCGTCGAATGTACCGGGTGCGCCAAGATCCGGCGACGTGACCTGTATTGCCCCGCGGTACAGCTCTACACCGCCGACATCCTTGATGCTGTAGGTCAGGTTGTTCTCGAACGGGGCAATGGCAACACTCCCCTTTACCTGAACCGTGCTGAATACTTCTGTGCCGTTTACCGGGGCTTCGATGGTAATCGTGCGCGGCGCACCATCGGGGGTAAAGGTGGTGAAATCGGTCATGTCGAGCTGGTTGTTGACCAGCCGGTAGTGGCGCGTGGTTCGTAAGGTGGGACAGCACATCGGCTCGTCGGGTCCGTGAATGGTTGCGTCGAGGAACACTTCGTTGTCCTCGATCGATAGGGCATTCAACAGCGGGCGGTCATCCACAATTGCAGAGGTCAGGTAGGCAGGCTGCCCGTTTACATTGGAATACACGACCAGGAACACAAACACGCCTGTTCCCCCATAATTCTCTGAGACCAGGGCGGCGACGTCATCAGTGCCATCGCCATCCAGGTCGCCTGCTGCGGCAAAATCGGTCAGCTGCACAGAAACAAAGTCTGCGCCGCCGGGTGTGCCACGCTCGAATTTTCCATCGGTCAATTGAATGACCTGTAAAGAATCAGGCAGGCCCAGTTGATATTCTGCATCCCGGATGGAGATGGCCTGCTCATTCGGCGTGGGGACGGGCGCGGCGGGGGTGACCGTCGCTTCGATAACAGGAGCAGCGGTCGGGGTGGGCGTGGCAGGACGGCATCCGAGCAATAAGACCACAAGCAAAAGGATCAGGGTATGACGGGCAGCCATGTCGCACCTCCATCGTGGGTCCGGTACAGGGATTTGTGATTGGTCGGATCCATCGTGATCACCCAGCCGGAGAGCAGATTCACAAACTCCATACCGACAAAAGATTCATCGAAGACGATATCCGGCGATATCATACTCCAGCTGCGCGCCGCGTCGCGCGTGACGTAAAACTGCTCGCCGTTGTACAGGACCGCCTCCTGCTCCGAAAGAAAGGCTGATGGTCCCGCGCCTTCGATCACCGTAGGCATCGGCGTCCACGTATTTCCCGCATCCGCTGTCACATAAACAACGGATTGGATCGACTCGCCCGACATGCGCAGTGCAAAGAAGCCATGGGTACCTGAGACGAACTTCATCTGCTCATCTTCGATCCCCAGTTCAAAATTCTGGGCACTTTCCGGCAATTGCACCGTGACAGGGGTCCACGTGTGCCCACCATCCTCAGTGCGGTGCAGATAGACTTCTCCAGGAGCGTAGACCGTGCCTGTCACCCAGGCCGTATCCCCGTCGAGAGGGACAAGATCCGACTTGATCCCGCCGAGAGGCAGCGAGTCCCCGGATTTGGGGTCGTTAGGATCGTTTGTGTACATCCGCTCCCAGACCGCGCCACCGGTGTTCGTGCGGTAGACGGCAACAGCATTGGACCCGGCACCGACTCCCAGATCGGCAAGCACCCAGCCACTGTCGCCATCGACGAAGTTGATATCGCCGCGGCTGAACGGCACTGTAAATTCCGTCCACGTCAGACCGCCGTCCGTGGTGCGGTATAAAAATCCGCCATTCGGAAAATTTTCAAAATCCGGTTTTTGTACCCAGGCATGTTCGACATCCAGGACGAAGGTGTCCACTCCGTATCCGGTCTCTTCCATCTCGGGCGGTGTGACGTTGTACCAGGTGAGCCCGCCGTCGTTCGTCCGAACGATCTCGGCTTCAGTCACCGCCCAACCATTAAGCTCATTCATCATCTCGATCCGGATAAAGGAAGGCGACTCCACCCGCGCCGCTTCGATCTCGGCTGGCGAGGGCGTATCCGGATAGGGCGTTGGAGGCAGCGCGTCGGATTGCGGTGCGGAGGAGGGCAGTGAACTACAGGCGGCAAGAAATACAAGAAATACAGATAGGACTCGCTTCATTCAGCTCCATGGATCAATTGCTTCGTAGCAGGTCAAAGGTTCAAGGTTTTAGGTTGGCCTGAAATCTT
The DNA here is from genome assembly GCA_036261375.1 of Anaerolineales bacterium. Lineage (GTDB taxonomy): Bacteria > Chloroflexota > Anaerolineae > Anaerolineales > Villigracilaceae > Defluviilinea. The sequence continues at coordinate 3,192 of DATAKV010000749.1, read as the reverse complement.
CAACTTGCAACCTTCAACCGCATTAAACCTCACCCCAGATATTCCACGATTGTCGCTTCACCCTGGCCCACACCCACACAGAGGGTTGCCAATCCATATTGGACATCCCCGCGCAGTCGCATCTCATGGACCAGGGTTGTCACCAGCCGCGCCCCCGAGCAGCCCAGCGGATGCCCGATGGCAATCGCCCCGCCGTTGACGTTGACGGTCTCGGGATCCACGCCCAGATCTTCAATCACGGCCAGGGATTGGATGGCAAAGGCCTCATTCAGCTCGACGAGTCCGATATCGGATATCTGCAGGCCGGCGCGCTGCAAGGCTTTTCGGGACGCCGGGACAGGACCTATGCCCATCACGCGCGGCGGCACTCCGGCAGAGGCCGAGGCGACGATGCGAGCCAGCGGCTTGAGATTCAATTCCTTTGCCCTGTCCGCGCTCATGATGAGCAACGCGGCGGCGCCATCGTTCAACCCGGACGAGTTGCCGGCGGTCACGGTCCCGCCCTCTTTGGCGAAGGCCGGTTTCAATCGCGCCAGGGATTCCAGCGTGGTATCACGCCGCGGGCGTTCGTCGGAATCCACGATCTTCGGATCGCCTTTTTTCTGGGGGATCGCGACAGGAAGGATCTCCTCCTGGAAGCGTCCCGAGTCGATGGCGGCGATGGCACACCGATGACTTCGCAGGGCAAAGGCATCCTGTTTCTCGCGAGTGATGTGCGGGCGCTCACGGGCGATGTTCTCGGCGGTCTCGCCCATCGAGTCAGTACCGTGCATTTCCTTCATTTTGGGATTCGGGTAGCGCCAGCCCAGGGCCGTATCCCAGGCGGTCAGGTTGCCGAAGGAAAATCCGGCTTCAGCCTTCGGAACCGAGTACGGCGCACGGCTCATCGATTCAACCCCACCAGCAATGTAGACGTCCCCCTCCCCCGCTTTGATCGCACGCGCCGCCTGGTTGATGGCATTCAGGCCCGAGGCACACAGCCGGTTGACGGTCACGCCTGCCACCTCGACGGGCAATCCCGCCAGCAAAGCGGACATACGGGCAATGTTGCGGTTGTCCTCCCCCGCCTGGTTCGCACAGCCGAAGAATACTTCCTCGACGAGCGCCGGGTCAAGCTGGTTGCGCCGCACAATTTCCCTGATCACGAGAGCAGCCAGATCGTCGGGGCGGACCGAAGCCAGGCTCCCACCCATTGCCCCGACCGGCGTGCGGATCGCGTCGATGATGACCGCATCTGTCATGGTTTCCTCCGAATTATCATAGGTGGATTCTACCATCTACAAAACAACCCCACCGGACTTCGTTTCCCTGCTAAAAAGCCTGCTATACTTTTTATGGAGGTGTTCAAATGAGCTCTCAATCTCCGTTGCAGATCTGGGACCTTTGGTATCCCAAGGCGGCCGCGACCGGCATCCCCTTTGCCCGGGGCCGCATGGAGCAGACGAATGTGTTGTGGGTCCATGCTGCGCCGCCAGTCATGACTGTCGAAGTGCGGAGCGAGGATGGCCAGCGTCTGGCCTTCGCGCAGGACCTGGCTCAGACGGCCGACCGCCCCATGACGCGCTTGACGGTAGGGGGTGACCAGATCAACCGCGAAGATCTCTGGCCTGAAGAGAACGATATGGGGCAACTTGTCATTCTGCCGGGTGGTGAGGTGGGTGCGCTTGTCAGCTGGTGGAACGCCGAAGATGGCAGCGAATGGCGCTGGCAGGTCGAATTCTATAACCAGCGGTAAGGCTGTCATAGATAAGGCAGTCTACGAATCGTTATGCGAGACGACCAGGACGAAAGCCGGCTCATCTATCAGGGATCCTTTGTGTACATCGGTCAGTTCCGGCGCGGGCCAAGGCATCCCTATTTTAGCGGTCCGCACCAGATCCGTGGCACGCTGCTGGTCTTCCCGCGCACCAGCGTTACCATAACCCATGAGGGGAAGGAACCGGTGGTCGCCGATCCAAACTCAGTCATGTTTTACAACGACGAGCAGGTGTACTGGCGCGGTAAGCTCTCCGACAAGGGAGATTTATGTGAGTGGTTCAATTACGATCCCAGCCTGGTGGCGGATGCGGTCCGCGCGTTCGACCCATCTGTGGATGATAATCCTCATATACCGTTTTCCTCCTCCCACGGACCCGGCGACGCCACCAGTTATCTACTGCAAAGACTCGTGGTCAATCAGATCCTCGCTCACAGGCAGGACCGTCTTTTGATCGAGGAAATGTCCCTGTATATTCTGAAAAGGATCATCGAGAACCATTACCGCCAGCGCGGTGTCCTGCCATTTGCGACAAAGGCTTCGACGGAACGTGAGATTGTGGACGCCATTCAAAGATATGCAGCGACCCACTTCGAGCAGAATCTCTCACTGGAGCAGATCGCGGCGGAGCTGCACTATTCTCCATTCCATCTTTGCCGCATCTTTCGTAAACACACCGGGCAGAGCATCCACAAGTACCTGAACCACCTGCGTTTGCGCGCTTCGCTGGATCATGTGACCCAGGCCGGTACGGATCTGAGCAGCCTGGCCCTGAAGCTGGGGTTTGCCAATCACAGTCACTTCACAGAGGCCTTTCGGAAAACATTTGGCCTGCCTCCTTCGGAACTGCGAAATACATCGACCCGGCACATCCGCCAGCTTTTGAGCAAGATTTCGATAGCCCATCCCTGACGACCGTTGTATCGTTAGCTCGAATTTTGATAGCCAAGGAGCGAACGATGCATAACATATCCCGTGTACTCATCCTTTTTGCATTGGTGATTTCAGGGTGCAATCCTGTAGCAGCTTCCACTCCAACCGAGACGGCTGAGCCTACCGCGATTCCCGAGCTACTTGCCTCACCCACATCTGAATCTGCTGTGCCCAGCCAGGCCCCAGCTGCAACTGAAAAAGTCAATTCCTCTCTCTTCCAGTTCCATGAGGAAAATCCGGTTTTGCCCCATCGCGCCAGGCCGAGCTGGGACAGCCAGTTTATCGATCCTGGCGCGATGGTATACCACCAGGGCCAGTTCCACATGTTCTTCAACGGCATCAGCCGCTTTCCGGCCCCGGTTGGTGTTGGCTACGCGACATCGATTGATGGCTTTGAATGGACCCGCCAGTCAGAGGAGCCGGTTTTGAGCGCAGAAGCCATGAATAGCACGAACCTTCTGGGTTCGAATTTGTTCGTCACCAGTGCGCTGGTCGAACCGGAT
>DATAKV010000747.1:0-9444 GCA_036261375.1 Anaerolineales bacterium | reverse complement strand
AAGACTCACTGATAAAGTGGCTTGCAAAGCCCCTCTCATTCGATTATCCTTGCGTGGATCGGATTTATGGGAGTGGTTAGGTCCCGGTGGGCTTCCTGGTCTTCAAAACCTGTGGCGGGTCGCGTTGCGGGCCGCGGTGGGTTCGACTCCCATCCACTCCCGCCTCATTCCAGGCGATGGACGGTGGACGATGGTCTGCCGTCCACCGTTCGCGGTCTACTATAGGTGAAAAAGAATGTCCTTTCCTGAAATCGATCTATTGACGAACTACGTTTCGCGAATTTTCCGCATCGAGGATGTCACGGCAGGGGACGGCCGAAATCTGGTCGCCCGGTATCGCGGCCACCTGGTGAACGAAGATACGGCTGCAGCCTATGACCAGCTCGCCGGGCATCTTCGCCCACACAATATCACCCCGCTCTTCCGCAAGGATGGAAGCAAGCAGATGATCCTGCTGGTTCCCAGCCTTGTCCCGCCGGTCCGCTCGCCGCGGATCTGGCTCAATGTCCTGCTGTTTATCGTAACGGTTTTTAGCGTGATGCTGACCGGCGTGGACGTACCGCCGGAGGCGATCCCGGCCGATGGAAGTTTTCCGCTCACTTTTTTCCTGCAGCATATCTGGACCGGCTGGCCCTTTGCGTTGAGTATGTTGGGCATCCTGTTCACCCACGAAATGGGACACTACCTGGCCTGTCGATACTACAAGGTTCCCGCAACGCTGCCGTACTTTTTGCCCGCTCCGCTTATCAGCCCATTGGGGACTCTGGGCGCCTTCATCATGATGCGGGGCGTCCCGAAGAACAAGCGTGTGCTTTTTGATGTGGGGGTAGCCGGTCCGCTCGCGGGATTGGCGGTTGCCATCCCGGTCTTGTTCCTGGGTCTGTCGCTCTCGGAGCTGGGTCCGGTCGGGAGCCCGGTTAGCGGCATGACGGGCATGCTGGAGGGTAATTCGATCTTTTATCTCTTCGCCAAATATGTGGTTTTTGGACGATTGCTTCCGGAACCGGTCAGCATGGGTGGGCTGTCACAGGCCGAGTACTGGGTGAGGTACTTTCTCACCGCTCACCCAATCCCCTTCAATGGGCTGGATGTCCAGCTCCATTCGGTGGCGCTGGCGGGCTGGGCGGGCCTGCTTGTGACCGCCCTTAACCTCGTCCCGGTGGGGACTCTGGACGGCGGGCACGTAGCCTATGGTCTCTTCGGCGAAAAGGCGCGCCGTATCTTCCCGATCGCCATCGGCGCCCTGGTGTTTCTCAGTATCCTGCCGGTCATCCTTACCTTTTCACTGGCGGCCTTCAACTTCAGCTGGCTGCTGTGGATGTTCATCCTGCTCTGGCTGGGCAATGTCCGCACCCAGCCGCTCGATGATATTACCCCCCTCGACTCCGGCCGGCGCGCCCTTGGATTCCTGGTCCTCATTGTTTTCGTGCTGCTGTTTACTCCCATCCCTCTGGTGACATACTAAATGATTTCCTCGCAGCGACCCGGGCTGGCCTTTCTTCTACTTGCTTTAACGATTTCAGCGTGTGCTCCTCCCACCCGGGCTGTTGCCACACCCACGCCGCGGCCGGGCGTAACGGAGAACGCGCCGGTGCAGAATACGCCCGCTCCCGCGCTGAGCAGTCTGGAGGTCGATCCCGAGGCGCTGCGCGGGGCAGAGGTGAGCGTATGGCATCCGTGGTTTGGAGCGGAGGCGAGCCTGTTCGAGACGCAGGCCGCCGAGTTCAATACGACGAATGAATGGGGTATCGTGGTTCGTGCGGAGAGCAAGATCAATTATTCAGAGCTGTTCTCGCAGACCCAGGCTGCGCTGGATGAACGGTCGAACCCACAGGTGGTGATTGCCTTCCCCGAGCATGCCTATGGCTGGGATGGGCATGTCATCGATCTGAATACCTACGTGAACGATCCGGAGTATGGACTGAGTGCGGACGATATCCTGGATTTCCCACCTGCCATTTGGGACCAGGAGAACGTGGGTGGAAAACGCTTCGGCGTACCTGCCCAGCGGACCGCCCGCTTCCTGCTCTACAACCAGACCTGGGCGCGCGAGCTTGGGTTTGGCTCCCCGCCCGCGACCTCTGCCGACTTCGAGGAGCAGGCCTGCGCGGCCAACCGGTCCCTGGGTGCCGATGACGACCCGAACAATAACGCGCTGGGCGGCTGGCTGATCGACACGTACCCGGTCACACCCCTCTCATGGATGCTGGCCTTTGGCGGCGGCGTACAGGAGGAGCAGGGCTATCGCTTCCTGACGCCGGGCAATATCGATGCATTCAAGTTCGTCAAAGTGCTGCAGCAGAGAGGCTGTGCCTGGGTGCCCTCAGCGGACCTGCCGGTCTACGATCGGTTTGCAGCGCGCCAGGCGCTTTTTGCCACAGCCAGCCTGGAGGAATTTTCCGATCAGGCTCGTGCCTTTTCACCGCCGGGAACCGGGATGAGTGGATCATTTTACCGTTCCCCGGCAGTGAACAGGATGCTTTTGTTGTCTATGGCTCATCCTTTATCGTCTTCGAATCGGACGACGTGACCCAGCTCGCCTCGTGGCTGTTCGTCCGCTGGATGCTCTCGCCGGAAAACCAGGCACGCTGGGTGCGGAGCACGGGACTCTTCCCGCTGCGCACGTCCACGATGAACCTGCTTGCCGATTATGCCGTCGAGCACCCCCAATGGGCCTCGGCCGTGGAACTGCTCCCCGAGGGACAACTGACTCCCCAACTGGCCTCCTGGCGCGTGGTACGGGTCATGCTTGGTGACGGCTTCCGCGATATGTTCGATACCATCCGCCATCCCGACCTGACCGATGGACAGGTCCCACTGCTGCTGCGGCAAATGGAGGAAACGGCGACAGACCTAGAGAATTAATCTCCGGTAAGCAGATTAATCTCTATTGCGAGGAGATTACTTTTACCGGGGAAAAGACATTTGAATTATGGAGGAAACATGGAATATACCCAACTGGGCCGCACCGGCCTGAAGGTATCGCGTTTGTGCCTGGGCACGATGAATTTCGGTCCAAAGACGACCGAGGAAGATTCATTCGCCATCATGGACAAGGCACTCGACCTCGACATCAATTTCTTCGATACGGCCAATACTTATGGCTGGAAGAAGGGCGAAGGCTGGACCGAGCAGATTATCGGCCGCTGGTTTGCCCAGGGGGGCGGGCGGCGTGAAAAAGTGGTGCTCGCCACCAAAGTCTACGGGCGGATGAGCGACTGGCCGAACCATTCGCGTCTCTCCGCGCTAAACATCCGCCAGGCCGTGGATGCATCCCTCAAGCGCCTGCAGACCGACCATATCGATCTCTATCAGATGCACCACATCGACCGCAACACGCCCTGGGAGGAGATCTGGCAGGCCATGGAAGTCCTGGTCCAGCAGGGGAAGATCGTGTATGTGGGTTCCTCCAATTTTGCGGGGTGGCATATTGCAAAGGCGAATGAGATCGCGAAGTCACGCCACTTCCTGGGGCTGGTCAGCGAGCAGTGCCTGTACAATCTGAAAGTCCGCACCGCTGAGATGGATGTGATTCCTGCGTGTAGGGACTATGGGCTGGGGGTGATCCCCTGGAGTCCGCTGGCGAGCGGGCTTCTGGCTGGACTATCCGGCAGTGAAGATGTCGGGCGGCGCGGAGAAGAGGACGTCAGGAAGGAAATGGAGAAATACGCAGATCAGTTGAACCGGTTTGAAGAGTTCTGTAAATCGATGGGCGAGAGACCTGCGGATGTGGCCCTCGCCTGGCTGCTGGCCAATCCGGTTGTCACCGCGCCGATCATCGGCCCGCGTACGATGGAGCAGCTTACCGACAGCCTGCGCGTACTTGAGATAAAATTCAGCCAGGAACAACTCGATCGCTTGAACGAGATCTGGCCGGGGCCCAAAGGCGAATCGCCTGAGGCCTTTGCCTGGTAAGTGCGTATATAAAGTAGGTCAGGCTATTTAGCCTGACAGTTGCAAATAACACAAGTTATAGCTTTCTTTGAGTGCTTTTCAAAAACCTGCCCTACGAGGAAGATCGGAAGGAACCTTAATGCCCCAATCTCAATATCGCGCCCGGGAGGTCAGTGCCAAGACCCAGGAAGTGGTCGACTATGACCATAACGAGTCCCTGCCCGGTAAGCCCCTGCATATCCTCATCCCTGGCGGGCTGGTGGCGCTGGCCTCTCTTGGGGTGATCATTCTCGTCGCCTACTTAACCTGGTACGAGGGCCGCTTCGAACAGGCGACGGGCCTGCTCCTGATCGGACTGCTGGCTCCATTCTACGTGGGCGGCGTATTCCTGTTCAGCTACGGTTACGAGCTGTATAACATCCCGCGGGCCATCCGTTTGACGGCGATCATCGTTTTTCTGACCGTTGCCTCGGTGGTGATCGTAGCGGTATTGTTCTTCGTGCTCAGCTCAGGCAAGGGACTGCCCGAAACCAAAAAGAAATCCGGTGGCAGATCGAAGCCGCAAATGACCAAGACCGGCTCATCTGGAGGCGGGGGACTCGGCATCCCGAACGTTGGACCGGTGATCATGATGGGCGGACCCGGACGCACGCATACCCGGGAGGTGACGCGCGAGGTGGTGAAGGAAGTGGAAGTGCCTGTCGCCCCGCGATCGATCGACTGCCCGTACTGTGGCCGATCCTACGTCCCGGCCGAGCAGAACTATGCCTGTCCCGCCTGTGGTGCCGCAACGCCGAAGGAATTGATCGAAGAATCGGAAGCTCCCAAAAATCGGTCCGACAAGTAACGAAATTTGTCTTACAATAAATAGACATCCCGCAGGTGCCAATGACGCGTCATACATCCTCACTTGCGGGATGTCTTTTATGTCTGCTCCGTCATACTCCTATCCACCGGTTGTTTTCACGGGCCTGATCCGTGATCTGCTTCTGCTGCGCAGGCGGGATTTTCATCGGGATGCGCAAGCCTGTGTGGCCAGACTCCATCCGTCCCTCCAGGTATCCAATCCGGAAAACATTCCTCAACAGGGACCGTGTGCCATCACGGTCAACCACTATCACCGCCCCGGATTTGGAGCGGAGTGGCTGGCGCTGTCCATCTCCGCCCTGGTTTCTGTTCATGTCCACTGGATCATGACGGCTGAATTTATGTACGAGGGGAAGTGGTTCCAGCCGCTGGGTTCCTCTGTTTCACGCATATTGTTAAAACGAATTGCATGTGTCTATGGCTTCACCTGTATGCCTCCCATGCCGCCGCGCCCACAGGATGTACAGGCGCGGGCTGCATCCGTCCGTGCGGTATTGGAAGTGGTCAAGAATACCAGAGAGCCGGTGCTTGGTTTTGCCCCGGAAGGCCATGATGCCAGCGACAAGGGCGTGCTCACGCGCCCACCCGCCGGCGTGGGACGGTTAGGGCTGCTCATTGTCAAAGCAGGCCTGACGTTTGTCCCGGTCGGCGCCTATGAAGCGGACGGTATGTTTCATTTGCGATTCGGCGAGGGCTATGTGTTGAGCGTCCCATCTGGGATGCGTGCAAAGGAAAGGGATCGCCAGGCCTCTAAGACCATTATGGAGCATATTGCCTTTCTATTACCGCCGTCGCTTCGAGGAGAATTTGTTTGAAAAGGCTCAACCTGTCACAACTGCTTGTCTTGAACGCCTACTGGGTCGGTCTGTCCTTCATGTGGAGTGCGCTGCACCCCATCATCCTGCCAGCGGTGCTGCTCAATTATGTGCCCGATGAACGAAAGAACACCTGGCTGGGACTGCTCACCTTCCTGGGTCTGCTGATTGCCATGATCGTCCAGCCGGTTTCCGGAGCCTTTTCGGATGGCTGGAAATCGCGCCTTGGGCGCCGGCGTCCGCTGGTGATCCTGGGGACGTTGTTCGATTTCGTTTTTCTATCGATCCTGGCCTGGGCCGGTGGATTCACCTGGCTGTTCATCGGATATATCGGGCTTCAGCTCAGCTCCAACATCGCCCATGGGCCCATGCAAGGCTTGCTGCCTGATCGCGTTCCGAAGGCGCAGCTCGGCACGGCCTCGTCGCTAAAGACCTTCATGGACATGCTTGCCCTGATCATCGCCTCGCTTCTTGCCGGACGAATGCTGGACCCCGTGACCCGCGACCCCACTGCCATCATGCTGGTAGTGATCGGCCTGCTGGCTATGTCGGCGGCGATTACGATCTTCGGCGTTCGCGAGGAACCCGCCCAGGAAGGGGAGCGGACGAACTGGGGTGCTGTCCTCGGTCAATTCAGGATCAAGTTCAGCGACAATCCGGACTACTGGTGGCTGATCGTCGAACGTCTGCTGTTCCTGATCGGCATCTACGGCGTGCAGACGTTTGCCCAATACTATCTGCAGGATGTCATCCAGGTTGCCGACCCGCCCAGGCAGACGGGTGACCTGCTGGCAGTCCTTTCCGTCGCGATCGTGATTCTGGTTCTCATCGGCGGCTGGCTGACGGACAGGTACGGCCCAAAGAAAATCTTGTACGCTGCCACGTTCCTGGCCGGATTGGGAATTTTCCTGATGCTGTTCGCCAGTACTATGCGCGAAGTGCTGATCTTTGGGACAGTGCTCGGCTCGGGAATCGGGCTGTTTTTGACGGCGAACTGGGCCCTGGCGAACACACTGGCCCCGGAAGCCGAAGCCGGAAAATATCTCGGTTTCACGAACCTGGCGACAGCCGGGTCGGCAGCAATTGCCCGCCTCGAGGGTCCCGCGCTCGACTGGCTGAATGCAGCCTGGCCCGGTGCCTGGATGGGCTACCGGGGCATGTTCCTGTTTGGCGCCCTGACCATGGCCTTGAGCGCCCTGATCCTCCGGAAAATTGCCGTACGAAGACCGGATTGATCGATATTGCAGGCGGCAGCTACTCTACAACCCTGTAAAGTGTGGGTTAAGCGTAGGGTAGTCATAGGCAATGAGTCCAGCAGGCTTGGAGCCCTTGTGTTAAAGTTGGGGTCGTAAGGTGATTTCTCTTCTCCTCCTTCTTGTGACAGAACCGCGGTCGGCGTCCGCGGTTCTGTCATTTAAAGGCGATTGCTTCTGCTGCTGATAAAATACGCTCGAGCCAAATCCATTGGAGGTACAGCATGCGAGCGATGTATATCAACAGCGAGTTCACCCAGGGCAGTGCAACAGAGGAGATCGAAGTTACCAACCCCGCGACCGAAGAAGTGCTGGATACGGTCCCGCGCGGGACGGCCGAGGATGTGGAAGCGGCCGTCCGCTCCAGCAACGAGGCATTCAAGCTGTGGAGAAAAATGGGCGCCAATGAGCGGACGAGCCTGCTGCATGATGTGGCCTCCCGGGTACGGCGTCACAAGGGAGAGATCATCCGCCTGCTGACTCTCGAGGAAGGCAAGCCACTTTCCGAGAACGATGAGGAAGTGGAGTGGGTGGCGAACACATTCGATTATTATGCCGAGCTGGGCCGCCATGACCGCGGCCGCCTCATTCCCCCCGGCGAACCGTCCCAATTCAATTTCATTTTGAAAGAACCCTATGGTGTGGTGGCCTGTATCGTGCCCTGGAACTATCCGCTGCTGCTCATGGCCTGGAAGGTCGCGCCGGCCCTGGCTGCCGGGAATACGGTCATCATTAAGCCGAGCGAGATGACCCCGCTGACCGCGCTGTACATGGCCGAACACTGCTTCGACGGCCTGCCTGCCGGTGTGGTCAACGTGATCACGGGGTACGGCGCAGAGACGGGCGAGCCGCTGGTCAAACACCCGGATGTGCCGGTCATCGCTTTCACCGGAAGCCTGGCCACGGGACAGCGGATCGCCTCTCACGCTGCGCCGATGATGAAGAAGCTTCATCTGGAGCTGGGCGGCAAGGACGCCACGGTCATCGCCGAGGATGCCGACCCGGAACTGGCGGCAAAAGCCGTTGCCTATGCGGCGCTGTTGAATACCGGACAGGTCTGCACCAGCACGGAACGGGTTTACATTCCAAAGCCAAAAGCAAAGCAATTTATCGAAGCGATTGTGGAGCACGTCAAGTCGCTGCGGCTGGGACCCGGTCTGGAGGAGACAACCGATGTCGGCCCGATGATCGGCGATAGCTATCGCGCCAAGATCGAATCCCACGTGGAGGATGCTCGCGCCCACGGCGCTCAAATCCTGACCGGCGGAAAAAGGCCGAAGGATTTTGCCAGGGGCTGGTACTACGAACCCACCGTGCTGACCGGCGTCGATCACAGCATGCTGATCATGCGCGAAGAGACCTTTGGCCCGGCGATCCCTCTGATGGAATATACCTCCTTCGAAGAGGCAATCGATCTCGTCAATGACTGCCAATACGGCCTGGGCGCGGTCCTGCTTTCGGAGGATCCGAAGAAGATCAAGGCCTTTTTCGAAGATGTGAAGGCCGGGACGATCTGGATCAACGACCCGCTCACCGACAATTACGCCGGTCCCTTTGGCGGGATGAAATACTCCGGCGGCGCCCGCGAGCTCGGCATCGAAGGCCTCGACGAATTCCGCGAGACCAAACATGTGCACTGGGATTTCAACCTGGAGGATAAATCGTACTGGTATCCGTATGGGAGATGAACACCACAGTTCACCAAGGGGGATTACTTTCCATACACCTGTAGATTCATAGATAGCCTGCCTGAAGGATGCGAACGGATCAGATCATTGCAAGTCTATTCCTGTCAAATTTGTATATCGGAGTTTCCGGACTCGCCATTAAAATAGCAGCCAACGTTATGTTGGAGAATCATGGAACCGGCAACACATGCAACAGGCAATGATCTGAATTCGATCCCGCCGCGGATATCTTTCAACATTAGTTCGTTGAGAATCCGCAGGCGCCGCCGCTGGCAAATCGCCTGCTTCCGTGACGCGGCCGGCCACCAGCCGGTCATCGATTACATATCTGCTCTGACAAATCTGGATGACCTGGAGCTTATCTTCCATGTTGTCCAGCGATTAAGCCGTGTAGGCCTTGATCTGATCGACACCAAGATGGCCAAGCACATCGATGGTCCACTTTTCGAATTAAGGAAGGACCGCCACAGAATTCTATTCGCCAGCGATACCGAGAGGAATCGTTTTGTCCTGCTTTCCACGTTTTACAAGGACGCTCAAAAGACACCCTGGGATGAAATAGACAGGGCACATGAATACTGGCATGATTACCTGAGCAGCGGTCGTTGTGAAATATATGCCGTCCCCTTCGATGAATTCTGAATTCATCGAATATAAACCATGACCCTTTTCAAAAATAAATACCGTATCGAATCAACCCGCCTGAAAGGGTGGGATTATCGGAATCCCGGCTATTATTTTGTCACCATCTGCACCAAACATCGCGGGCCTTATTTTGGCCGCGTGGTGAATGGGGGTATGGTTCTTTCACCGGTGGGTGAAACAGCGGCGCACTGCTGGCGTGAAATCCCATACCACCACGCGGGTATTGAATTGGACGAATTTGTGATCATGCCGGATCATATGCATGGCATCGTAATCATATTT
>DATAKV010000741.1:0-1512 GCA_036261375.1 Anaerolineales bacterium | reverse complement strand
TGCCTGACCCAGATATTCAGTCAGGATTTCCTCAGCCATGAAGTAATTCGGCTGGTCTGCATCGGGGACATAGGCGCAGTCCATGCTATCCTTGGAGGCTTGCAGGTACGGTCGGTTTTAGTAAAGATTGTCGTCGTCCAGAAGCGAAGTCTTGGGCGGCAGCAATGTACCGGGCTCGTTCGGATTCCCCAGGTTGTAGCCGAGCATATTCTGCGGAGCGGAGAGCCACTCGACCCACTTGTATGCCGCCTCGGGATTCTTGGAGGCTTTGAAGACCACGAGATGGTCACCAGCGATCGTGGTGGCGCAGCGCGCGTCTTGCGGCAGCGGCGCGGCAGCCCATAAACCGGTGGCATCAGGGAACTCGGTCATCAGAGTTCCGGCGAACCAAGTGCCCGCCATGTACATGCCGATGTCGCCATTGGCAAACGGCACACGGCCATCCCACGAACTGGCGTTCAGCAGGTCGGGGGGAGAGTATTGCGCCAAGTTCGCGTAGAAATCGGCGGCTCTCTGCCCTTCAGGACTATCCCAGATAACGTCGTTCGGGTCTTCCGTGCTCAACTGTTCGCCGCCTGCCTGCCAGAGCCAGGGGTAGAAATAGAAGGCAGCTTCGGGCGCAAACACTGCAAAACCATACTTGGCGTTTTCTTTGTCGGTCAGTTTCTCTGCATATTCCTGGAATTCCTCCCAGGTCTCCGGTGGATGGTTCGGGTCGAGACCAACTTCCTCAAAGCGGTCGGTGCGATAGAACAACATCGTTGTCTCGCCAGCGAATGGCAGACCATATTGGACATCGCCCACCCGCGATGGCTCGAGGTATGCCGGAACATAATCATCGATATCGATGATCGTGCTCTTGGCGATATAGTCATCCAGCGCAACCAAACCATCGTTTTGCGCCAGGGCGCCCGTCATCCAGTCGGAAACGTACGCTGTATCGGGCGGGTTGCCGGCAGCGATCTGCGCCAGGAGCTTGTCGAACATTTCCTCACCCGGTACAGATTGGACCTCGATCTTGATATTTGGATGGACTTCTTCGAAGGCCGCTATGGTTGCATCCCAGAAGGGGGACTCCGTATTGATCCAGGTAGCCCATGTGACGGTCACGGGCTCGGCGGGTTCTGGGATATCCGGACTGTAATTCTCGCCTGTAATAACAACAGGCTCGCCTGTTGCCGCAGGATCTGTGGCAGCCGGCTCCTCAGTGCCTGCTGGCGCTTCGGTAGCGGCATCGGTTGGTTCAGCCTGCGCTTCCGTTGGCTCTTGTGCGGGTGGTTCCGTGGCGGCTGTGGGCTGCCCGCCGCACGAGGCCAGCACCATCGACGCCACCACGAGCAGTACTGTGACTGCCCAGACGAACGACTTTTTCTTTCTCATTTCTTCCTCCTAGGAATAGAGTAAGATACCCGGCATGACAATGGTGTTGCTGCCCGATTTATAAAATCAACAGCGACCAGGACTGCCGGGTTTAATCCAGGCGCTGATAAGGCCTCGCATGAATCGAGTCTT
>DATAKV010000739.1:0-2822 GCA_036261375.1 Anaerolineales bacterium | reverse complement strand
GCATAACCACATTTGTCGCATCCAGCCGCCCGCCCAGGCCTACTTCCACGACCGCGGCGGTAACACGGTTCCTGGCAAATGCCAGAAGTCCCAGGGCCGTGGTGATCTCGAATGTGGTCAGCTTCGGGATTTTTGCCACCGCAGGCTTGATCTCCTCCACCAGCTCGATCATCTGCTCGTGCGATATAGGCGCGCCATCAACCTGGATCCGCTCCACATAATCCAACAAATGGGGTGACGTATACAGGCCTACCTTATAACCTGCTGCCTGTAGACCCGCCGCACACAGCGCCGAAACCGAGCCTTTCCCCTTGGTTCCGGCCACGTGAATAATGGGATATTTCGATTGCGGGTCGCCCAGCTCATGCATCAATGCGAACATGCGGTCCAGGTTGAACTCCGCCCTGGCAAGCTCCGAGGAATGTTTAAGGCTATAATCCACGAAGGAGTACAGGTAATCGAGGGCTTGGTTATATCGAGTTTCAATGTCAGACATGCGAGGGATTGTAAATCGATATTGGAGTTTCGTAAATCGCAAGGCGAACTATGGATAATTGCTTCATCTGCCGAAAACACAATGGAATGGAAGCCGTCCCTCCCGGCGGTTATTTCTACGAAGACGAGCGCTGGAGGATCTGTCACGCACCGGGCAAGCTGGGACCCCTGGGCACCTTGTCATCGAGTCAAAACGTCATTACCCCATTGGCATCAAATCACGGTGGAGCTCAGTTATCCCAAGCCCCCATGAAATAACCGAGTCGGTAAAGTTCTTCTCGAATGCAATGGCGTAAAATGATCGGTTCTATTACCATTCACCTCCATCTCCCCGGCTGTTCCTCCCTCAAGGAAAAACGCGGGCGGATCAAACCTCTGATCTCACGTCTGCACCGCGAGTTCAACGTCTCCGCGGCAGAGATGGACCTGCAGGACCAGTGGCAGGAAGCCATTATTGTCTGCGCGATGGTGGGGAACGGGCGCGGGCATCTTGAATCGGCGCTGCAAAATGTGGCAAAATGGGTGGAAGGGAACTGGACCGATGGAGACGTGATCGAGCAAAAAATAGAAATCATTTAATCGATCCTTCTGCCGGAAACGGCGGCTTGAACAGAAAGTCACAGGAGGCAGGAATGAAAATCCTCATCATGGGAACCGGCGGCGTCGGGGGCTACTATGGGGGTCTGCTGGCGAAACAGGGCAGCGAGGTCACATTCATCGCGCGCGGAGATCATCTCAAAGTGATCCAGCAGGAGGGCTTGAAGGTCAACAGCATCCACGGAGATTTCACGATAGCCCCTGCTCGTGCAGCCGCTGATCCCGGCAATGTGGGCGTCGTGGATCTTGTGCTGTTCTGTGTCAAGACCTATCATACAGAGGATGCCGCTCAGGCGATCCACGCCGCGGTAGGCCCGCAGACGGCGGTGCTCAGCCTGCAGAACGGCGTAGACGCGGCGGAGCGGATCGGCAGGAGCGTCGGCATGGAGCATATGCTGGCCGGCGCGACCTGGCTGTCGTCGGCGGTGGAGGCGCCGGGGATCATCAAACAGGTCTCCCAGTTCCGCCGGATCGTCTTCGGCGAGCTGGACGGCAGCCGGTCGGAACGTATCCAATCCATCCACGAAGTGTTGAAAGATACAGGCATCAACGCTGAGATTTCTGAGAATATTCTCAAGGTGTTGTGGACGAAGTTTGTGTTCATCTCCTCGGCCAGCAGTTTTGGCTCGCTGACCCGCCTGCCCATGGGAGACTATCGAAGCATCCCGGAGACCCGGAACCTGATCCTGGGGCTGATGGGCGAGGTCGAAGCGGTGGCGCGGGCGCTGGGGGTCGACCTGGATCCGGACGTAGTCCAAAAATCCATCGATTTCATGGATAGCAGCGCGCCGCATATCAAGGCCTCGATGCAGCTGGATGTGGCCTCCGGCCGGCGGACGGAGCTCGAATCCATGATCGGTGTGATCGGGCGCAAGGGACGCGAGCTGGGCGTACCCACTCCTGTCGCAGACTTCGTCTACGCCTCCCTTCTCCCTGTTGAACTGCTGGCACGCGGCGAGAAACCGCCGGCTGCCTAGAAATATTACGGAATATTACAAAAATCAGTTGACTTTCACTCCGTAGATTTGTAAAATATTTTCAAGCGCTTTTATAGACGAATTGTTGACAGGCTTTATTAACCATTTTTCCTCCGCTGGAGGCAGGTTATGTCACTCTCGTCGGTGGTTTCAGAAAACCTGGTTTGGATCGGGACCCGGCAGCGGATGAATGCCGAGGCCTGTAGCAGGTATACGCCATAGAGCAGGGATTGCTCTATGGCGTTTTTAGTTAATCGGAGCCGGCCATGAGCGTGCCCATCGAGAAGCCTTTACTGGTAGAGATTATTGCCTATGCGCCTACCGCTTCTTATCACTGCACCCATTGTGAGGTTGCCTGGCGAGAGGTGGGTGCCAGCAACCGTGTCCGCAAGGAGCAGATGGAAAGCAGCCTGCCTGAGGATTTGACCCGGGAGTATGAGGCTGTATCTGACTGGGTGCGGGAGGTGTTCCGTCTGCACTGCGACCGGATCCTGCTCAAGGTGATCGATGCAGCATCGATCGAAGGGTTTTATAAATCGCTAAAATACAATGCCCGCCGCTACCCGGCAGTCATTGTAAATGGCCAGTCACGTTTTCTGGGAAGCCAGATGCTTCCCTCCGCAAGCGAGGAGATTGCCCGGCAGCTTGCGGATCAAACCACGGGCTCATGAAAAGCCTGTGGTGGATTGTGGAGAGGAGGTCGATGACAGGAGAAAGGATCGCCTTAACCGGCAAGGGAGGGGTCCGAATACC
>DATAKV010000734.1:0-2114 GCA_036261375.1 Anaerolineales bacterium | reverse complement strand
GAGACTGGTGGTGCTGAAGCAGATGGATTCGGAACGGTACCTGCCCATCTGGGTGGGACCCTACGAAGCCGAGGCCATCACGGTCGCCCTGCAGGAAGTGGAAATGGTCCGCCCGCTGACGCATGACCTGTTGAAGAATGTGTTTGGCGCGTTCAATGCCCGCATCACCCGCATCGAGATCGTCAAACTGCAGAACGAGATTTTCTACGGAAGTATCATAGCTGATCTGAACGGGACCGAGGTCCATGTCGATTCGCGTCCGTCGGACGCGATCGCCCTCTCAGTCCGCGCCCATGTGCCGATCCTGGTCCACTCCAGCGTGATGGACGAGGCGGGCATCATCCCCGAGCAGGATATGCCCGAAGGCGAAGTGGAGCCTGAGCAGAAGAGCGAGCCCGCACCCATGACGGAGGAGAGCACCGAGCGCCTGTCCGTCTTTGAAGATTTCCTGGAAAAGCTCGATTTCGACGAAGAGGATGGCAAATCATCCGATGACGATGACGACAAACCCAAAAAACCAAGGAATCAATGACCGACTACCTGCCGAATGAAATCCCGTACGGGAATACCCAGTCCCCCGCCCCCGCCACGTCAACGGCAGTCCCGCACAGCCGTGAAGCCGAAGAAGCCGTCGTAGGGGCGGTTTTCATTAACTCGGAAGTCTATTACGACATTGCCCAGTTCTTGACCGCGGACGATTTCTACATCCACCGCCACAAATGGATCTGGGAGGCGTTCACCAGCCTGCACGAGCAGCGCATCCCCATCGACCTGCTGACTGTTTCCGACGAGCTCGACCGGCGCGGCCAGCTGGGCGAGCTCGGTGGCCCTGCCTACCTGACATCGCTGGTCAACCAGGTGCCGTCCTCGCTCAACGCCGAGTCCTACGGCCGCATTGTGGAGGGCTATTCCGTCCGGCGCAAGATGATCAACGCCGCCAACCAGATCGCCTCGATCGCTTACAACGAGCGCACCAGCGTGGACGATGTGATGGACGAGGCCGAGAAGGCCGTCTTCAACGTCAGCGAGCGGCGGCTCAAACACGACCTGCAGCCGATCTCGAACGTCCTGAGCGATTATTACGATCGCATCGACGATCTCGCCAAGCGCCCCGACGATATCCACGGCGTGCCGACCGGCTTCATCGATCTCGACAAGATGCTGACCGGCCTGCAGCCCTCCGACTTGCTGATCATCGCCGGCCGCCCAGGCCAGGGCAAGACCGGTTTTCTGCTCTCAATTGCCAAGAACGCGGGCCTTACGCACAAGAAGCACGTCGCCATCTTCTCGCTGGAAATGTCCAACGAGCAGGTGGTGCAGAGACTGATCGCCCAGGAGACGGGCATCGACTCCCAGCGCCTGCGCACAGGCCAGCTGCGTGAGGAGGAATGGCCGCTCTTCACCCATGCCATCGAGGTGTTCGGCGACACGCACATTTACCTGGACGATACGCCGGCCATCACACCGCTCCAGCTGCGGACCAAATGCCGCCGCCTGCACATGGAGTTCGGCATCGACCTGATCATCATCGATTACCTGCAGCTGATGGGCGGCGACACGCGTAACGACAACCGCGTCCAGGAAGTGTCGTATATCTCGCGCAATCTCAAGATCCTGGCGCGTGAGTTGAATGTCCCGGTGCTGGCGGCCGCTCAGCTCTCACGCGCCGTCGAGCAGCGCTCCGATAAACGGCCGGTGCTCTCCGACTTGAGGGAGTCCGGTTCCCTGGAACAGGACGCGGATATCGTCATGTTCATCTATCGTCCGGACCAGTACGAGAAGGATACCGTCAAGCAGAACGTGGCCGAGATCATCATTGCCAAGCACCGCAATGGCCCCGTGGGCAGCGTGGAATTGGTCTTCCGCGGCGCGCTGGCAAAATTCGAGAATGCGGCGACGCGGGTGTTTAAACCCAACGAGTAGGGGCGGACGGCCGTCCGCCCCAACAGATACATGACCAAATTCAAAGGCTTCACCGGATCCGAGTCGTTCTCCATTATTCCTGACACGTTCTTTCATCAACTGCTGAAGCAGATCGATGATGTGGCGGAACTGAAGGTCACCTTGTATTTGATCTGGCGCATCGAACATATGGACGGTCCCTTCCGGGCGTT